>JBBDTA010000108.1:0-20958 GCA_040904605.1 Paenibacillaceae bacterium | reverse complement strand
TTACACACCTCTGGGAGAATGGACCTTTCTCTACCTATTCGGAGCTGAACCATCTATGGTCGATGAGATCATAGACGTCTTCCGTATCCTAATGTTCGTTACATTATTCTCGGGAATTCGCTGTATTTACCATGGCATTATTATATCAAACTTCCATACCAAATGGATGACCATCGGTGTGGTCGTGCGGTTAATCACGATGTCCCTCTTATCCTATTACTTCATTAAGTCTGGATCGATTGACAGCGGTCAGGTAGGGGCTATTATTTTCCTGTCTGGGATGGTGATTGAATGTTTAGTTAGCTTTCTGGAGGGCCGACAGTTACTGCGCAGAATGCCAAATAAGTTAGAAGGGCATACCATCGAGAATACACAACAAATTTTCAACTTCTACAGACCGCTAATATATTCTTCATTTGTCGCGATCGCAATCGGACCGGCTATTAACTTTGCATTAGGCAAGACAATTAATCTGACCCTAGCGATTGCTTCATTCGCAATCGCTATGAATGTGTCACAATTAATGAACAGCTTTTTTTCATACATTCATCAAATTGTTCTCAATTATCACCGTCGTGATCCTAGAATTGTATTGCGTTTCGTCATGATGATTAGCGTAATCCCTGCCATCTTAATATCTACACTTAATTTTACTCCGATTGGCACATGGTTTCTGCAGCAATTAATGGGTATATCCGGGCAATTGTTACTCGAAACAAAGCACGCATTAAAGATATGCTTACTTATTGCTCTCGTATTCCCTTGGCTTGACTACGTCAATGGAAGAGTCATGCTGAAGGGTCAGAATGCAATTCTGGTTCACTCGCAAATTGCAAACTTGTTAGTAGTAATTACAAGCTTATTCCTTCTCGTGTCCCTCACCCCAGGATGGAACGGGATGATAGGAGCGTTGGCAATCTCGTTGGGATTCACAGCTGAGCTAGCTGTTGTTCTCTTCTTCCTAAGAGTAACAAGTCGAAACCTTTTATAATAATCTTCCTTCTCAGCTCGTCAAGAAATGCTATAATAATTGTACTAAGTATATGTTTACAAAGTAGTTTTGTTACCAAAACCTTAAGGAGATGAATTTATGAACTACGGTATTCGACAATTGGTGCAAATCGTTGATATGAACGATGAGGTTATACGAGAAGTACTATTCGATCATGGACAGCTTGATGCTTTTGGCTTTTCCCTTGGCTGCACAGTAATTACACACCCTCTAGGTTTGAAAGAGTTTGATGTAGTCTATGATACTCGTAAAAGCTTTGAGAATGTTCGCTCAAAGATTATCGATATTGAATACAGTTTAGTGGATACTCCGATTATGATTTGGGCTTATCTAGAAACTGTACAATTAATTGTTGGGCAGCATGATATCGGAAGTGTGTAGTACTTATTCTTCATCCATCTCAAAGTTAACGAATACGTCCTGAACATCATCATTATCGTCGAATGCGTCCATCATTCTCGTCAGCTTCTCAGCATTCTCACCTTCAACTTGTATCGTATTCTGGGGCACCCAGCGTACGCTTGCGTTGTCGAAGCTTAAGCTCTGATTTTCCAGCGCTGTCTTAATGGTTTCCAATTCATGAGGATGTGTCAGAATTTCGTAGCTCTCCTCAGTTACAACAACATCATCTGCGCCAGCATCAAGAACTAGCATCATCAGATCGTCTTCATCAATATCGTGCATCTCTCGATCAATGGTCAGAATACCTTTCTGATCGAACATATATGATACACATCCAGTTTCGCCCATATTGCCGCCACGTTTATTAAATATCGATCTAACGTCAGCGGCAGTACGATTGCGGTTATCAGTTAAGCATTTGACCATGATTGCTACTCCACCAGGACCATAGCCTTCATAATAGATCTCTTCATAGTCCGCTTGATCTGTATCTCCTGCGGCCTTTTTGATTGCTCGTTCTATGTTATCGTTGGGCATATTGATCTGACGTGCATTGGAAATCGCAGTTTTCAAGCCGAAATTGGCTTCCGGGTTCGGACCGCCTCTGCGAGCCTCAACGAATATTTCACGTGCTAATTTAACAAACATATTGTTCTTTGCTTGATCCAGTTTACCTTTACGAGCAGCAAAATTCTTAAATTTAGGCATATCGAATCTCTCCCCAATTCTAGTGGAGCTTGTTCAAAACCATACACTTTTTATGAACAAGCACTCTTACTGAAACGGTTCTAGTTTACCACTCGCGAATAGGTTTGGTCAAAGTAAGCGACATTTGAACAACAAAGGTAAAAGCCCACGGCTCGCCGCAGGCTCTTCGTCGCATTAAACCCTTATACTTTAATAACCTTCTCTGCTTGTGGTCCCCGAGCTCCATCAACAACGTTAAATTCGACTTCCTGACCTTCATCTAACGATTTAAAACCTTCACCCTCAATGGCCGAAAAATGAACGAAAACATCATCTCCGCCATCTGCCTGAATAAAACCAAACCCTTTTTCTGCGTTAAACCATTTTACATTACCTCTCAAGTAGCTGACCTCCTGAATTTGTGCTATTGCGGGAATTCGTAATTAGTATTCAATGATTCGTACTTTTTAATCCGAATCATGATTGGAAATAATAACAACTCATTTGATTTACAGCAACAATTCAGCTAGTGTAGAATATGATCAATATATGAAACGGAGCTGGAGAATAAGATGAAAAAACATCTCATTTATAAAACAGATAAATGGAATATGATGACAGTTGAAGTGAAGGGCCGAACCTTAACATTAAGAGAAATTTCTGATCAGTGGGGTGAGGAGTGCCATACCTTTGTTAGCCGCCCAGAGATGATGAATTGGGTAAATCAACGATTTACTCCGGCCAGCTACATGGGTAAGGAAGAGGAGTACAATCAGATCATCACTGCATTCCGGGACATTTAGATATTTTTGAGCGCATAGACTATAATTCAGAAGGAATTATGCTTGTTGTTGCCGAATTGTTTCGCTTAAGAGGTGAGTTGTATGAATCAGAGTGAAATCATACTAATTTTTTTAATACTTTCATTTTCATCAGCCCTTATTGTACTTATGAAGAAAGACAGTATTCCCAAGCATATGCTTCGTCCATTGGCAATGTTATCTGCCTTTATGGTTGTTTGTGCATTTGGTCTCATGATTTATAGCTTTTTTATCTGAGATTATAATGAAGGAGACGTCAGGTCATACTAAATAGGAATGGAGTGTGATATCCACCTATGCGTATGATTCATGGCTTTCTAATTGTCGGTTTACTGTTAAGCTGTTGTCACAATACGTATGTAAACGCATCTAATAGGAGGGATTCGATGAGTCAATTACCCAAACGTTCCGAAGTGCCAGCCGAACAACGCTGGAAACTAGAGGATCTGTTCTCTAACCAAGCTACATGGGATAAGGAATATCAGCTAGTCAATGAATTAGTCAAAGAGGCAGCCCATTATGAAGGCAAATTGACAGACGCCGCATCTGTGAAAGCATGCTTCGAATTAGATGATAAGCTCTCCTTACATACAGAAAGGCTTTATGTTTATGCGAATATGCGACACCATGAGGATATGGCCGCACCTGCGTACATGGCGCTATCAGACAGGGCCAAGAAATTAAGTGTACAGGTTGGGGAAGCGACTTCCTTCATTACTCCAGAGATATTATCATTAACCGAAGAACAATTAAGATCCTTCATTGCTGACCCTGAACTCCATGCTTATAAGTTCACTCTAACGGAGATGCTCCGTCAGAAGCCACATATATTGTCTAAGCCGGAAGAGGCATTGATGGCACAGGTGGGCAATCTAAGCCAGGCACCGAATACGATCTTCAGCATGCTGAATAATGCAGATATGAAGTTTCCTTTAGTTAAAGATGATCATGGAGAAGAGATTGAATTAACACATGGTCGATATATACAGTTCCTAGAGAGCAGTGACCGTGATGTAAGACGCAATGCCTTCCAAGCCATGTATGCCACCTATAGTAAGCAGAAGAATACGCTTGCCGCTACACTATCAGCGAATGTAACGAAGAACATTTTCTATGCTCGTGCACGCAAATACCCATCTGTCCTCGAGATGTCGTTGTCTGGTGACAATATCCCTGTGGAGGTTTATTCTAACCTGATCGATACGATTCATGAGCATCTGCCGTTACTACACCGCTATATGAAATTGCGCAAAAAGCTACTCAAAGTAGATGAGCTTCATATGTATGACTTGTTCACACCACTTGTTGAAGAATTCAAGATGGATATCTCCTATGAGCAAGCCAAGCAAACCGTTGTGGAAAGCTTAAAGCCGCTGGGTGAATCGTACATGAAGGTACTGAACGAAGGTCTTGAGGATGGTTGGATCGATGTCTATGAGAACGAGGGCAAACGAAGCGGTGCATACAGCTGGGGCGCTTATGGAACTCACCCCTATGTACTTCTGAATCATAAAGACAATCTGAATAGTATGTTCACTCTGACCCACGAGATGGGTCACGCGTTACATTCGTATCATTCCGATCACGCCCTCGGATATCGAGATGCTCAGTATACGATCTTCTTAGCCGAGGTAGCTTCTACCCTAAACGAAGCACTTCTGATGGATTACATGCTGAACAAGTCTTCGGATCCTAAGGAAAAGATGTATCTGCTCACCTATTATGCAGACCAATTCCGAACCACAGTATTCCGTCAAACGATGTTCGCCGAATTTGAGAAGATCATCCATGAAGCTGTAGAACGTGGAGACTCACTAACACCACAGGAACTATCAAAAATTTATTATGAGCTTACCTCGAAATATCATGGACCAGAGATGACTGTCGACCAGGATATTGAGATGGAATGGGCTCGCATTCCTCACTTCTACACTAGCTTCTATGTGTATAAATATGCAACAGGCTTCTCTGCCGCGACGAGCTTCGCGAAGCAAATCATGGATGAGGGTCAGCCTGCAGTGGATCGTTATCTCGGATTCCTGAAAAGTGGCGGTAGTGATTTCTCGATCAATATCCTACAACGAGCCGGTGTTGATATGTCTTCGCCGCAACCCATTCGCCAGGCAATGGAAGTGTTCGAAGGGCTCATCGAGCAGATGGAGCAGTTAACATCGGAGCAATTAGCCGATTAACCACACGACAACAGCAATTCCCCCACCAGCAGCCGAGCTTATCACATTGACTGCATCATTATTCATCCATAACCAGCCACGAATATGAACAGCGGGCACACTACAATGATAAGTGTGCTCAACCTCTTTACCGCACTTCGAGCATCTCCTCATGTGTTGAACCGTTGCGCCTAATATAGAATCTATCATCGCCCCGAGAAAGCCCGCTAGGAGTACAATCCATATGACATTCGTGTCCGCGACAAGCCGTATATCCCCTGTGGAGGCCGAATGAAACACATGCTCATCCAGTATCACGAATCCAACTGCAGCTCCCCCAATAACCCCTGCACCTATGGCTGCCGCTAAACTGCCTATCAGCGAGACACCCCCAGATGTACCTCGGGGCACCTGCTTCAAGTTCAGAATAGACCGAGGTTCTAACCGGCTGAGAGAACCGATTTCTGTTGCCCATGTATCCGCTGTTACCGTCCCCATTACTCCCATGAATGCATACCACCAAGCTTCATGAGGTAACACGATATATCCAATGCTGAGCAGCGCAGCTAAACCTCCATTAGCGAGCACCTGACCGGCATCTCTTCGACTGCCTTTTTCATATATGGTATCCGTTTGTTGCTTGTCTCGCTTGCGCCATCTCGATAAACTCGAGGAGGTTATGAAGAATACGATTAATGTACCAAACCACGCGATGGAGCCACTCATGTACAAGATGGTACCAACTCCAATCGCAGCTATTGCACCCGATAAAGACAAAGAATGCAGCCGATATGCGATACCAGCAATTATCGAGCTGCCGACCAAACCGAATAATAATGAAAGCCACATCTCTATACCTCCTTCATTTAACGAAAATCACAAAATAATCATCAGAAAATTTGTAAAATTATGCAGGGAATTGACGAATAATGCGGAATAATATTTACGAGAATAGTTAATAGGAGTGTGCATGAATGCACGAAGAACATGATATTGTAAAGATCAAATTAAAAGAAGAACTATCCCCTAAAGAAATGCTAAAGATTATATTTAATTATACTGCATTAATTGCTAACGAGCGCGTATTGGAAAGCGTTCTGATCCTCATGGCTGATATGGGACGTGAGATGGTTCTATCCGACCGTTGTACCGTCTGGCTTATCGATGAGCAGAAGAATGAGATATTCACTACTGTTGCTCATGGAGTTCCCGGTATCCGGCAACCTCTCAATACAGGATTTGTAGGTCATGCTATCCAGAGCGGTGAGACCATTATTGTCGAAGATGCCTACGAGGACCCTCGCTTCAACCCATCGAATGATCAGAGAACAGGATATCGGACCAAATCGATTATCTCCGTTCCTTTTCGTAACAACGAGGGTAAGATTATTGGAGCCTATCAGGCAGTGAATAAGATGACGGCAAGTGAAATGTTCACTGTTAAGGATTTGGAATACCTAACGCTTGCTGCATCCTACTCAGGGAAATCTCTTGAATCTGTTATGCTCACGAATGAGATAGAAGAGACGCAAAAGGAAATTATAATGACCATGGGTGAAATCGGCGAGAGTCGTTCTAAGGAAACAGGTAACCATGTTAAGAGAGTTGCAGAGTATTCCTATATTATCGCACTTGCACTGGGAATGAGTCTTGAGGAAGCTGAATTACTAAAGCTAGCTTCGCCGATGCATGATATTGGCAAGGTAGCCATTCCCGATGCGGTCTTGAAGAAGCCAGGGAAATTAACAGATGAAGAATTCGATATTATGAAGTCCCATACGGATATAGGCTATAATCTGCTCCGAAATTCGAGTCGGAGGATCCTGAAAACCGCTGCCATTGTAGCCTATGAGCATCATGAGAAGTGGAATGGCAGAGGCTACCCCCAAGGACTCAAAGAGAAAGAAATTCATATCTACGGAAGAATTACCGCTCTTGCCGATGTGTTCGATGCACTTGGCAGCGACAGAGTATATAAGCAAGCTTGGGAGCTTGACCGAATACTAAACCTATTCAAGGAAGAGAGCGGTCAGCACTTTGATCCCCACGTAGTTGAGGCATTCATGAAGAAGCTTCCTGCCATCATCAAGATCCGTGATCAATACTCTGATGCGATACTGAACGCCAAGACGGAATAACAGTATACGAAGGGAAGGGAAAGTGTGTTTCTTAGACGTGTTATGAGAATACTCGATCCGGATAATTGGTGCAAATCCATAATGCTGGATGTAACGACACCATCTGTTCAATGGCGCGTGGTTCATTAACCGTCCAGAGCATGATGTCGTAACCTGAATCCATCATGCTTCGGACGAATGCGGGTTCCACAATGCGATAGTCCATAGATAAGAGGTTAGCCCCAAGTACACGGAGCTGATCTCTTATTGTTATAGGTACAATAGATGTAATCAGCCCGGTGCGAATAGATGGATCAAACAGCTTTGCTGTCTTAAGTGCAAGGGTATCAAAAGAAGTGATGACCACATCATCTTCCATCGAATAGCCCTTGATGAGATTAATAACTGCTTGTTCTAGTCCTGGGTACATCTTATCTTTCGTTTTTAATTCTATATTCAGATGAATACGACCTTTGGTTTCCTTCAGGACCTGCTCCAGCGCAGGGATACGTTCATTGTGGAATTCAGAAGAAAACCAAGAGCCATTATCCAGCTTAGATAGCTGCTCGAAGGTGTATTCCTTAACAGCCCCAGAAGCACCTGTAGTTCTTCTGAGCTTGTAATCATGGATAACAACAGGGACTCCATCCTTAGAAAGCTGAACATCAAGCTCGATCCATGATATTCTTGGGTCTGCCATAGCCAGACGGAATGCTGCCATTGTGTTCTCCGGCGCTACACCAGACCATCCTCTGTGTGCAACAATGATTCGCTTATTACTTATCAAGATGTTCTATCCCTCTTCCCTGTAGGATGAATTATTGAGCAGATTCAGTCAACAAAGATCGAACTCGACCATCCTCTTGTACTTCGGCGGAGTACGATATACTCGTTAAGTGTTGATATAATACCTTTGCAGCTGTATCTTCCATCCGCTTAGGCTGAGCCGGTCCCGCAATGATAGGAACTACATTTAATTCACAATCGCCTAATTTGGTACAGCTTGCTTGAACAATCGCGGTCTCATTCGTGCCTGATTTGCCACTCGTAGTGAAGATAAAGTTACCCAAGCTATAAGCGATCCATTTGCCTTTATAGGATTCAATTCCCTGAAGCACATGAGAATGACTGCCTATTACCAAATCCGCTCCAGCATCTATATATCGATGTGCCAGCGCTTTGTCAGTAATAAGCGGCTCTATCGCACCTTCAATACCCCAATGGACGATTACAACCACCATGTCCGACATTTCTTTAGCAGCTTCTATCGCTTTAATCGGTCTTGTATAATTGTAGGTTTCAGCTACTCCCGGTATATTCTTATCTGCTTTCCAAGATACATCCGGCACAACTTTGGATAATCCAAGATAGGCAACACGTACCCCGTTCTTCTCGATAACCACAGGCTGGTAAGCCTCCTCCTGATTCATACCTGCACCTACACCATACAAACCAGCTTCTGACAGTAGACGAATCGTATCCTGGAGACCAACCAACCCATAATCTAGCATGTGGTTATTCGCTAGATTGAATATGTCGAAACCGGATTTCACCATCTCTGGCACTGCCTCTGGAGAGGTGCGGAAGACAAAGGATTTATCTGCAGGTTCACCTTGGTCTGTAATAGGATTCTCCATATTACCCGCTGCAATATCGGCTTCCTGCAAGATAGAAGCGATATGTAAATACGGGTAGTCATATCCATTTTTCTTTAACAGCCTCTCCACATTGGCACTCAACATAATATCACCTACAAAAGCAAGGTTTATTTGTTCAGATGGCTCTTGATTAGGCTCTACAGGCTCCAACTTGGGCTCTGCGAGTGGTTCCCGAATAACTGCCTGATCGGCGACTTTCCCAACGATTACAGGATCATCTTGAACAGAAGAGTGTTCTGTGACAGTAGGTGGTGGCTCGTACAAAGTTTCTTGATTTGACTCTACTGAATTAAATACGTCCCAAGCCGTGTATAAGCATAGGATTAGTACACCTAACCCGAAAAATCGAATTGTCCAACGGCGAATTTTACGGTTTAGTGCGTTATTCTCCTTAGATATTCTCTGGTTTCTTGACGGCTGCATAAGAATCTCCAATCTAATGAATAGTTTCACCGATTATCATGTGTATTATATCAGTTTATAATCTAGATTTGTCTTAATAAAAAAAACAACCTGTTAACCGAGTTCATTCTTTGTTAGACTAGTATGGGAGTTAGATTTGAAGGGAGTAGAAAATCATTCAGAAGCACGCTACAGCACTTTCCGTGTCACGGGGAAGGCATACTCTGTTCATTATTGTCACTTTATTATATTGGTGTTCCCTCTATACTTATGTTCCAATACTATCTCCATACATGGAATCTATCGGATTTAGCTTTCTCATGATAGGTATTGCTCTAGGCAGCTATGGTTTTATGCAAATTATAATCCGGTTTCCTCTAGGCATTCTATCGGATCGGCTTCGACGTCGCAAGCTATTCATGGTTATTGGATTCGCTACAAGTGCTCTAGGCTGCCTCCTATTCATCCTCTTCGATGGATTTGTCGGCGTTACTGCCGCTAGGGCAATGACAGGGATCTCAGCATCAGCGTGGGTAGCATTCACCGTACTGTATGCTTCATATTATGCAGGTAGTGAAGCTACCAAAGCAATGGGAACGATTAGTGTCGCGACGGTAACAGGTCAATTATTCGGGATGGGGGTTAGTGGAATCGTCGCTGAGATGTGGGGATGGTCCGCTACCTTCTGGATCGGTGGAGTAATTGCAATGATAGGTGGGGGAATCTGTTGGTTCATCTATGAATCCAAAGATGGTGTCTATCGACCTCCCATGCAATTCCGTGATATTCCTGCTATTATTGGCAATCCTATTCTACTGAAGGTATCGGTTCTGAGTGTCTTAGCACATAGTGTGCTATTCATTACCATGTTCGGCTTTACTCCATCCTATGCCGTGTCTATTGGTGCAGATAAATTATTCTTAAGTATGCTAGTCATTGCTTTTATGGTGCCTCATGCATATGCATCTCTTATTAGCGGTAAGAGGATTGCCCCTCGTTACGGAATCTGGACAACGATCGTAACAGGTTTTATCATAAGCGCATTATGCACAGCATTAATCCCGTTCTATCACAGCCTGCCTCTACTCTTAGTAACACAGGCGATTAACGGCTTTGCACAGGGACTACATATGCCCCTCTTAATGGGTTTATCGATTCGATCGATTGACAATGAGAAGCGTGCAACTGCAATGGGATTTTATCAATCTGTATACGCTGCTGGTATGTTCGCGGGCCCTTTTATCGCAGGCTGGCTTAATGAATCCTTTGGTCTCACTGGTGGCTTTACATTCGGAGCTATTGTCGGAATATTCGCTGCAATCCTCACTGCTTACTGGGGTTTTAATCAAAAAAAACATATGCTTACATAGTAGTTTCTTCAAAACGTTAAGGGGGTGCAAGCATGAGTCGGTGGAAAATTGATCTAAGCATCCTCTGGTTTGGTTCATTCCTCGTAATGAGTGGAATGACGATGATTATTCCTTTCTTACCTTTATATTTGCAAGATCTAGGCATAGAAGGGGAGCATAACGTAGCGATGTGGGCAGGAGCGATATTCGCAGCTAACTTCGTTACTTCATTCCTATTCCAGCCTTTATGGGCCAAACTAGCTGATCGATTTGGATTCAAGGTCATGCTGCTTCGCTCCGGTATAGGAATGGCGATTATCACCATTCTTATGGGGTTATCTCAGAATGCGTGGCAGCTATTGCTGCTTCGTCTGTTGAATGGTACGATATCTGGCTTTAATCCAGTTGCAATCGCACTGATCTCTAGCTCCGCCCCCAAAGAACGAATGGGCTTTGCCATGGGTGTCCTCCAATCAGGGACGATAGCCGGCACCATTCTTGGGCCTGCCATTGGTGGGGTACTAGCTGAATTTATTGGATTCCGTCCGATCTTCTTTCTTACAGGAGGCTGTCTTCTCATTGCATCTCTTCTAGTTCTCATATTGGTCCGAGATCAATTCGATCGCAAGAGCGCTGCTGCGAAACCACAGATGTCCATTATCAAAGGCTTTTCAGAGCTCCGAGCTATCCCACAATTACAAAGTCTATTTGCAGTCACATTCGTCATTCAGTTCGCCAATCTTAGCACCATGCCCCTGATGCCCTTATATATCCAACAAATGCACAGTGACAGTACCCATATAGCCCTATACGCAGGCTTAATTGGTTCAGTTACCGGCTTCTCCAACATGATTGCATCCCCAATTCTCGGTTGGTTAGCTGATCGAATCGGCGCTCAGAGCATTCTGAAATTCTCTCTATTCGGTGCTGCCATCATCTGCATTCCACAGGCGTTCGTCACTACAATATGGCAATTATTAATTGTACGTTTTCTTCTTGGCACATGCATGGCTGGCTTAAATCCAACAGTGAATGCACTTATTCGAAAATATACACCTGATGGGATGGTTAATCGTGCTTACGGATTTAATTCTAGCTTCTTAAGCCTTGGTAATATAGCTGGGCCAACCATCGGAGGACTAACCTCTGGCTTAGTGGGAATTCCCGGCGTATTTCTCCTATCCGCTGCATTCATGTTTGCGAACGGATTCTGGGTTAGAGCCAAGCTTCCCAAATCATGATCTATCTGACTCGAGCGATGGCCAAACCGTCATAAGCCGGGATAATCATCCCTTCGAGTCTCGGGTCTGAAGTCATTCGTTCGTTAAACTCTCTCATCGCTACTACAGAAGGCGAGTTTGCATTAGGATTCATCGACTTCCCATGCATAAGTGTATTGTCACCAACAATCACAGCACCAGAAGTTGCCATTGCGATTGCTTTATCCAGATAATGCGGATATCCGCCCTTGTCTGCATCAATAAAGAAAAAGTCAAACTTTGCCCCTTCTTCTTCAAGCTGCTGCAAGCTTGTGGATGCATCTCCAATTCGATACTCAACCAAGTGCCCCAATTCCGCCATGCCTAGATGTCGTTCAGCCACCGCTGCAAATTGTGCATTCATATCGAGTGAAATCAGCTTGCCGCCTTCACTTAACCCCCTTGCCAGACATATTCCGCTATAGCCACCCAAAGCGCCAATTTCTAGTATTCGCTTGGCCTGAGCCATTCTCACTAGAAGTGTTAGTAATTGTCCATACCCTGGAGCGATAGAAATTTCCGGCATCCCTTCTTGGCGAATTCCTTCTTTTACCTTTTCTAATATAGGATCATATTGAATCAAGCTTTCAACATACTGTTCCGAATTTATCATACATATTCCCCTCCTAATAAGCTTCCCCTCATTTTAATCTTTTCCAGATTTTTTATCCATGGTATGTAACATTCTTCTAGATCACATCGTCAAATATGGTAAGTTTACATTGAAGACGGGGGTATACGGTTATGAGGAAAATACTGCTTATCTTTATGTTATGTTCGATATTAGCTATACCACAGGCTATAGTTGCTAGTTCCAAAATCACTAATATTGCAGATGTCTCCTTATTGCTGAATGGTAAGCCACTCCAGTTAGATGCTAAATCGGTATTAAAGGATGGGGTTACTTACGTCCCAATGCGGAGCTTACTTACAGCTCTTGGCGCAACGGTACAATGGGATGAGTTAACAGATATGGTGACCGCTTCACATAATCAAACGACAGTTAAGGTGAAAGTGAATGATTCGAAGGGCTGGACCAATGGCAAGGAAGTCGATATTGCACATCCTGCCCAATTGATCGATGGTAAAGTGTATGTGTCTCTACGGTGGATGAATGAAGCATTCGGGGCTGTTGTGAAATGGCATGCAGCAACTCGGACCGCAGCTGTCTACTATCCAGAAGAGGGACTTCCTCGGGTTGGATCTTATGAGCATCTAAAATCTCTAGTCAGCGAGATGGCCAATTCTTACAATATGATTTACGGTATTGCTGATACGATGATGGTAAAAGCAACCGCTAAGTCTGAGAACAAGGCAACCGAGGCTGCTCCAGCCGCAGATTCTGCGTCCGATGCCTCTGATTACTCCACGACCAATGTACAGGTGCAAGGCGTTGATGAAGCTGACGTTGTTAAATCCGACGGTACCTATATTTATCAAGTCATTAATCAGAAGGTCGTGATTACTCGTGCGTATCCAGCAGATCAGATGACGATTGTTGGCACGCTGCCCTTTGCAAATAGCGAGTTTTCTCCTATGGAGCTTTATGTAGAGGATAATCAATTAATTGTGATCGGCTCAAGCAATCCTAACCTTCCTTACAAAACTGATGTGATGCCTATGGTTGAAGAGAAGAAAATGATCTATCCAAGTGTACCTATGGTGTATACAACAAAAGCAATCATCTATGATGTGAGTGACAGAACAGTACCTAAACAAATTCGTGAGGTCGAGATTGAGGGTAGCTATCTATCTTCACGGAAGATGGGCTCTAGCTTATATCTGGTAAGTAACAAGCATATGGACTACTACTCCATTATGAATGGGCTAGCAGAAGCACCAGCACCCACGTTCAGAGACTCAACTACAAGTGACTTAATGTTACCGATTAGTTATGATGAAATTCGCTATTTCCCTGACTCGATTGAACCAAACTACCTGTTAGTTGGTGGCGTGAATCTCGACGATAATAGCCAGCCTATGGATGTGAAGGCATACCTTGGATCCGGTCAGAATATATATGCATCGACTGAGCATCTTTATGTGGCGGTTACGCAATATGAAGAGACGATCCAAACAGCGATATTCAAGTTTGCCCTAACCGAAGGCTCTGTCACTTATATGGCCGAAGGGGAAGTGCAAGGTACCCTATTGAATCAATTTTCTATGGATGAGCATAACGGTAACTTCCGAATGGCAACAACATCAGGTGAGATGTGGAGAACAGATGAATTCACGTCGAAGAACAACCTGTATGTTCTAAACGAATCTCTGGATACAATAGGTAAAGTTGAGGACATTGCTCCTGGTGAAAGAATCTACTCTGTCCGATTCATGGGCGATCGTGCGTATATGGTCACCTTCAAGTCTGTTGACCCGCTCTTTGTAATCGACGTTGCTGATCCTACTAATCCTAATATACTTGGAGCTCTAAAAATACCTGGATACAGTGATTACTTGCATCCTTACGATGAAAATCACATTATTGGCTTTGGCAAGGACACGGTAGAGCAATCCAATAAAGATGAGCATGGGAATGTCGTCAGTACAACAGCCTATTATCTTGGAATGAAGGTCGCTATGTTCGATGTAACTGATGTAACGAATCCCAAAGAGCTACACACATTGAAAATCGGTGATCGTGGTACAAGTTCAGAGCTCCTGTATAACCACAAAGCACTATTGTTCTCCAAAGCGAAAAACCTTATGGCTTTTCCAGTCGAGTTATATGAAGTAAAGCCCACTGCAGATTCTAATCCATTGGATTATGGTCAATTCACTTATCAGGGCGCTTATGTGTACAACATTGACATTGCCAATGGTTTTACAATGAAGGGACGAATCACTCATATCTCAGACGAAGAATTAAATAAAGCAGGGCAGTATTGGTATGATGAGGATAAGAACGTCCGCCGAATTCTATATATGGACGAAACGCTCTATACCTTATCCAACAGTATGATTAGAGCGCATACCATCAGCGATCTACAAGCAGTCGGCAGCTTGAATATTCCGAAATCATCCTAGTCAGCATATGTAGGTTTTCGTAAATGGAGTCTACACATACTTCATACGCACTTTGGACATGGAAGCCATGGTGTGCTCGCATGAACATGATGATTTAGTTTTAATTGGTGAAACTAAATCATCTCTCTTGAGATAGATATCCGATTTAGTTTCATTCCTTGAAATTAATCGGGGGGTTAAGCCGTGAAGGCCCGTCCATACGTCGGTTTAAATGTGCTAATCCTAACTAATTCGTTACATTCTGCCAATCATATCGATTTAGTGGTGCAAATCCTAACTAATCCTATCTATATCTTCAATATGGAGCCATGGGCCATCCATGTCAGTCTATTCGGTGATTTCCCTTGGTCCACCTCAAAAACTTATAAATTCTGGCGTGTTTAAAAATTCATAATGAATTCAATTGCAACAGGTCCTAGGAGCACGATGAATAGACAGGGGAAAATGAAAATAACGAGCGGAAACAACATTTTTATCGGTGCTTTCATAGCCGCTTCTTCGGCTCTTTGCTTGCGCTGATCTCGCACTTCTTCCGATTGAACACGCATAACTTGTACCATCCCGATCCCTAGCTTTTCTGCTTGTAGAATCCCGCTAATAAATGATCTTATTTCATCGAAATCCAAACGTTCTTTAACACCAGTCAGGGCTTCTCTCCGCGTCTTTCCCAGTCGTATTTCTTCGAGACAACGCTGAAATTCAGAGGAAACGATACCGTGCTTTTTGGCGATTAGCTTGCTTAGTGCTGAGTCGAACCCAAGCCCTGCTTCCAGACTAACGGTTAATAAATCTAGAATGTCCGGCAATTCCCTTAAGGCTAGCTTACTGCGTTTCTTTGCCTTTTGACGCAAATAAAAATGTGGTCCAACCGCAGCAAAGGCAAAGCCAAGAATGACTAATGTTACCAAGCCGCTAGTACCCATATCTAAGAAATAAGCGTATGCTCCAAACAAGAGGGGGAGAATAACAAAAAGCACAGTTTGCAATAAACGGTAGTCTACAGGTGACATGTTCATTGGCCTACCGGCCTGAAGCAATTTCAATTCAATTCGCGCTTCCTTAGAGCCAGGCAATCTGCGATTCAAAAACCGCTTGAACCACCTGAGCATGATGATAGCAACACGTCTTAGCGCTGATAAATTCTTCTGAGCACCCATAGCCTCATCTGACATCCCTCTGCTACCTTCAACGTGCAGCCCTAAGCGCTTTCTTATCTTCATTCTGCGTTCTCCATTGAATATATAAAACGCATAAACGGATAATATTACGGTGAAAAAAAAGGTCACAAATACCATAATCTACACCTCGATCGTTGTTGTTTTGCGAATAAGAATAAAACCGATTGTACCCGAAACCAGGCCAGCCCCCATCATCACCATGCCAATGGGATGTGCAAAGAATTTACTCATATAATCAGCGTCAATCAAATAAAGGATTAATCCGAGTACGACAGGCAATAAACCAATTACTGTGCCCGACAATCTACCTTGCGCAGTCAGCGTATGAATTTGACGATGAATTTTATTACGATCACGGATCGTCTGAACGATCGTTTCCAGCACAGTCGCTAAATTACCACCAACCTGCTTCTGGATAAGAATCGCTTGAATCATCAGTTCAAGATCCTCGCTCGGAATCCGATCCTTCAATTGTTGTAAGGCATCTTCAATCGTTCTTCCATACTGCATTTCTTTCAGTACTAGCTCAATCTCTTCTTTGATCGGAGAGTCCGCCTCCTCAATCACTGCCTTCAATGACTGGACGAAGCTGAAGCCTGCCCTAAGAGATCCAATTACAGTCGTTATGAGGTCTGGCAACCCATCGTTAAAACGAGAAAGCCGCTGTTGTTGTTTGCGACGCACGATCATTTTCGGGGCTACAAAGCCCATTACACAGCCAAGAACAAGAAATAATATTCGCTCCGTTAATAAATACATAACGCCGCCACACAGCGCCATGGCGATCCACTGGAACATCACAAACTCTTCTGGCTTCAACAGGAGTCCAGCCCGACTTAGCATGATTTCCAGCTTGTCATTTTTTTTCTTGCTGACCACCCGTTGCCGCACCATTTGTTTGTATAATTGCAGTTGCACTAACAGATTAAATGTCTTATGATTCAATCGTTTTTGGTCATTCTCTTTCAAATAATAAGCCCTTCTTTTATTTAATCTCTTATCCGTCATAAGTAACAGATAAAGCAAAGAATAAAAGAATAAGAAAGCAGATAAAAGAATTAGAAAAAGCAGTAGCCATATCGTCACGACCATTCCTCCCTCTCGATGAAGACAGTAGCCGGGATATGAATACCTGAGATTTCAAAACGTTCGTAGAATTTAGGACGCACTCCAGTTGGGATTAATTTACCTGCAATCTTCCCGTCGGAATTAATTCCCTCTTGCCGATAGACGAATATATCTTGCAGAACTATAACATCTCCCTCTAGACCAAGCACTTCCGTAATGTTGGTTATTCGGCGTGAACCATCCTTCAGCCTAGATTGTTGGATGATCAAATCGATAGCTCCGGCAATTTGTTCTCGAATTGCCTTAACGGGTAATTCGATACCTGCCATGAGTACCATCGTCTCCAACCGGGCAATCATATCGCGCGGACTATTAGAGTGTCCCGTGGCCAGCGATCCATCATGACCCGTATTCATCGCTTGAAGCATATCCAGTGCTTCTCCGCCCCGCACCTCACCAATGACAATTCGCTCTGGCCTCATCCTCAGTGAATTCCTCACCAGATCTCGAATCGTAATTCCACCTTTTCCTTCGATATTCATTGGTCTTGATTCGAGGGAAACAACATGATCCTGCCAAAGCTGCAGCTCCGCGGCATCCTCAATGGTCACGATTCTTTCATCACTTGGTATGAATGAAGAAAGAACGTTTAATGTCGTTGTTTTACCGGAGCCGGTCCCACCACTAACAAATATATTCAATCTCGCCTTTACACAAGCCTCAAGGAAAATAGCCATCTCCTGATTTACCGTTCCAAACTTAACCAAATCATCAATGGTGTAAGGATCCTTGGAAAATTTACGAATCGTAATCGTTGGACCATTCAGAGCCAAGGGTGGAATAATAATATTCACACGCGAACCGTCAGGCAATCGAGCGTCCACCATTGGGCTAGACTCATCCACCCGACGACCAATAGGCGATACAATCTTATCAATCACATTCATAACATGCTCATCATCGCGAAATTGCACATGCGTCATTTCTATCTTCCCATTGCGCTCTACATATACCAAATTCGGGCCATTCACCATGACCTCGGAGACATCAGGATCCATGAGTAGAGGATTTATAGGACCGAATCCAGCTAGGTCATTAATGAGTTCATCGACGACCTTCTTGCGATCGATCGTTCCGCGGAATGACTCGTCCTCTTTAATGATCTCGACGGCCATCGCATCGATCTTAGGAATAATGGCTTCAACATCTTCATCCTTCATAACCGATAAGATCATTTTATGAAGACGATTTTTTAATTCCTGGTGTTTGCTTATCCTTGATGCACCTTGCTTAAGAGGCGTATCATTCCGTCGCAAATCTCGGAAGGAGGAAACCAGATCTTTCTTTATTGGCTTAGGTTGCATGGCTAAGCCAGAAGACGATTGTTCTTCTGCCAGTGTGTCTTTTGTAGGTTGCGCTTCTATTACATCTTCTCCAGTGCGGGCCTGGATTTTTCCGAGTAGACTCAATATGATCACCCCTTCACTAAGTCGTCTTGGGCTTATGAAATAAAGATTGTATGAGATTCGAAGCCTTTGGTTTGAATAATGTGATTTCCCGTCGGGATATCAATTGCTCGGCTAGCTTGAATACCGCCTTAGCAACGTCACTTTTCCCGTGATTCATTACAAATGGAATACCCACATTCATGGATTGAGATACAATTTGGAATTGATTGGGTATGAATATAGGGGTGTCCTCTCCGAGAATATCCGCTACATCCGATGCTTGAATAACACTCTCCATCGTCGAGCGATTGACAATCACCTTTACCTTATTTTTCAATCCCAGTAGTTCAAGTGTCTCAAGCATCATCTTGGTGTTCTTGATTGTGGCCATCTCCAGATTGGTTACAACAAACACTTGGTCAGCCTTCTCAATAAACTGTAAGCTCCTCTCCTGCAGCCCTACCCCTGTATCAACAATCATATAATCATGTCTAGCCAGCAGTAGTTCAGTTATCCGCTCGACCGCCTGGGGCTCAATTAAGTCGGCATATTCGGGTCGTTCTGGTGCTGGTAACACCTTTACACCGCTGCTATGATGAACGAGATAGCCTGTCAGGGCAAAATCATCTAATGTCGATAACTGTTCCACCACATCCTTGATGGAGAAGGTTGGATACAGGTCCATAGCCATACAAACATCACCGAATTGATAGCTGCCATCCATGATGTTGACCTGGATATTATTCTTAGAGAGAGCAACTGCCAGATTAACCGCTAATACGGTTTTTCCCACTCCCCCCTTGGCACTGCAAATAGCGATCATCTCCCCACGCTTTTTATTCACCCCGCTTCCTTGCACAGATGTGTCATTCATTGTTTTCCCTCCTATTCGTAAATCAGATGTTTGTGATTTGCAGCCCAGAGTTATTTGGTGGCCTTAATACGACTATGCAATGTTAATGTAAGGATTCCATCATTGGCTGCGTTAACTAATTTTACGGTGTCTGGAGATTTCAATTCCAACGTTGCCGAGCTATACTCTACAACCAGATCTCCCTCAATCGTCTCCACCATTCTGCGTCCAACTGCTAACACTCGAACACGTTCAAGCAGAATTTTCGAGACAGTCTCTGTACCTAATTCAGGCTTTCCCAGCTTTGTGTAGATCACATCTACATTATCTTCAGGTTCGATCAGATTGGAAACCGACTGAACATGATTGACTCCAATCGATACTCCACGATACCCATCTTCTATCTTTCTAGAGACGAATATCTTCTCCTCCTGTACTCCCAATACACGATGAGGTAAAAAAGGCTCACCCTTTGCAATATCTGCCAATGCGTACTTACCATTCAATCCAGCCGAATCACGAATAGCTTCACTGTACAATCCGTTATCCATTACCTTGACCTTCTCTAACATATCCTGTGAAATCAGCTCATTCTTCTTTATATCTCGTTTGGCGACAAGTGTTTCTATAGTTTCTAACTCGGATGCTGGATTTCCCTTGATATTGCTCATATAGTTATAGAACAACAATGTCGTGATTAATCCCATTACAATCGCTAACAGCATAATGATTTTCGATTTCATATCTACACCTACTCTATTAGTCTAATGGCATATGCTCCGTTATTACCTACATTTGGTTCATTAAATCCAGTGCCTGCTCGTTTGATAAAGAAGCCACTAATCGTTTTATCGAAATCATCCATAGGTGCGGATATGTAAAAATAAGCAAAACCCGTAATTTTGACTTGCTTCACTTGATTAGATTCCACATTATAGGGTGTATATACAGGAATCAATATGACCCTCGCACAATCCCGATGGTGTGTCTCACCTTCTGGATAGGGGCAATTATTAATCCGCTCGTTAACACCTGCTTTTGTTTTACCCACAACGTTACCCGTCTGGGTATCAATGATATTCCCTACCTTAATCTCATTCTGATATCCATATTTTAAGTTCATCTCATATGTGTTCGATCCCACACCTCCCAAAGCAAGAATACCAAAATTACCAGTGTCAACTTCGGTTTCGTCTACCTTTAGCCTGTATTCCTGCCCAAATACTAGCGGAATGGAATCATCAATACCCAGTGGGGCTACTCCTTCGGCCCTTCCCATACTTTCTAATATTGCTGTTGCTTTAACCTTGACAGGTACTTCATTGAAGCCGAACAGTCCAGAGAATACTAACGGTACCTGCCGTTGTAACCGAACGAGAACCTTACGCTCCATCTCCACTTGTTGTTCTCTAAGGCTATTCTCTTCTCCATGCTCGGAGAGCACTTCGACCACAATATTCCTTACCGCCGTTTCATTATAAGTTAACTCCTGTGCCCCTGACAGTG
>JBBDTA010000107.1:0-5502 GCA_040904605.1 Paenibacillaceae bacterium | reverse complement strand
GAAATAACGATCAAGGATGTGGCTTGATGAAGGAAGCGCGTTATAAGAAAACAGAGAAAGCGGCATGGATTGGCATTATCGGAAGTGTAGCTCTTGCGCTGATGAAGGGTACGGTTGGCTTTATGTCAGGAAGTAAGGCGTTAATTGCCGATGCTGCGAATACAGCGTCAGGTGTAGCAGGCTCTGTCGCTGTATTAGTCCGTATTCGTGCTGCCCGATTACCGCAGGATAAAGATCATCCATATGGTCGTGGTAAAGCAGAATCCATAGCAGCCATCATTGTATCCGTACTGCTCATGCTGGTTGGAATAGAAATAGCTATTAGCGCCATCAAGGCCATTAGTGCCGGAGTTTTAGAAGCACCTGAATGGTATGCTATGGTGGCAATCACAGTCTCTATCGTAGCGAAGGAAGCATTGTTTCAGTATAAATATCGTTCAGGCCAAAAATTGTCCAGCCAAGTGCTTATCGCCAATGCATGGGATGATCGATCTGATGTATATTCATCTGTTATTGCCTTTATCGGAGTAGGTGGTGCACTTATCGGCGGATACTGGGAAATATCATGGTTGTATTATACGGATCCGATTGCCAGCTTATTAGCAGCCGGATTGGTTATTATGATTGGTTATAAGTTAGTCATGAAATCGATTCACAGCACGAGAGATCATGTTCTTCATGATGAGGATTTGGAGGAATTGTTGAAATCCGTACTGAAAACTAAGGGTGTGATCGTCGTTGATGATCTCAAAGCACGTGAGCATGGTCATTATGTGATCGTTGATGTGAGAATCAGTGTTAATCCACGAATTACGGTTCTAGAGGGTCATGATATCGGCAAAGCTGTTAAGCTACACCTGATGGATCGATTCTCACATGTCTCTGATGTATTCGTGCAGGTTGACCCCTATGATCCGGGCTATCCATATAAGATTAATATGGATTCAGAAGAGAGTAGCCTGCCTACTATGATTCATTAATTGAATGTTCAGGAGGTCCACGGTGCTTAAGTCCTATGCCAGATGGTCAATCCCAAAGGTGGATACAACAGCAGTAGAACAACTGAGTCAACAATTGAATATTACCCCTTTGTTGGCTAGTCTATTGACGGTCCGTGGTTTGCATGAGGTGGAGGAAGCGAGGCGCTTCTTATTTGGCAAAAAGGATCTCTTTCATGATCCTTTTTTGCTTAATGGGATGCAGCAAGCTGTAGCTCGAATTCAATTCGCATTGAAGAATAAGGAGAAAATTCGTATCTACGGAGATTACGATGCAGATGGAGTGAGTAGTACCTCGCTCATGATCGTTCTCATGCGACAGCTAAACGCGGATTTTGACTATTACATTCCCAATCGTCAAACTGAGGGATATGGTCTTAATCGGAATTCGATTGAACTTGCAAGGAAGCAGGATATTAAGCTGATCATTACTGTGGATACGGGGATTAGTGCTGTAGATGAGATATCCTATGCTCGGGAGCAAGGTATTGAAATCATTGTAACCGACCATCATGAACCGCCAGACATCTTACCTGACGCATATGCCGTTATTAATCCTAAGAAACCAGGCTGCTCTTATCCGTTTAAGCAGCTTGCAGGTGTTGGTGTTGCGTTCAAGCTAGCTGAAGCAATGCTAGGTCGCTTTCCAGAGGAATTATTAGAATTTGTAACCATTGGAACGATTGCAGATTTGATGCCGCTTGTTGATGAGAATCGAATTTTTGTTCGAATGGGCATAGAACGTCTCAGAACAAACTCGTCATTAGGAATGCGAGCGTTATTAGGAGTATCCGGTATTGATCAGAAGGATCTTAATGCTGGACATATTGGTTTTTCGATCGCGCCTCGTATTAATGCCAGCGGGAGACTAGACCATGCGGGTATTGCTGTTACTTGCTTAACGACGAGTAGTGAGCAAGAGGCGGAACATATCGCCTTTGATCTGGATCGATTGAATCGTGAACGACAGCAGATCGTCGAGCTGATATCGGCTGAGGCGATAGAGCAAGCTGAAAGACTACAAGAGCTTGGACTTATGGAGAAGGTTCTGGTACTAGCAGGTGAAGGATGGAATGTAGGCGTGGTTGGCATCGTTGCTTCGAAGGTGCTGGAGCGCTATTATAGACCGACACTTATTCTCAGTATCGATCCTGTAACAGGACTCGCCAAAGGCTCTGCCCGCTCAATTGCAGGCTTCGATATCCATGCGGCGTTGACAGATTGTAGTCATCTTCTTGAGCATTATGGAGGACATCAAGCTGCAGCAGGTATGGCTTTACACAGAGATCGACTCATAGATTTCCATCGCAGCTTGAATGATTATGCTGAACAGCATCTGACTGAGGATCTACTGATCCCTGAGCTAATGGGAGATATGGAGATTGAGTCTACAGATATTTCAGTAGATATGATTAGTCAGCTAGAATTGCTTGCCCCCTATGGAATGAAGAATCCATCTCCGAGGTTTGTGTTGAATGGTCTACTATTGAAGGAAATCAAGATAATGGGTAAGGACCAACAGCATGTTAAGCTCCTATTATGTAATCCACTGGACGCGAACATGATGACCATGGAGGCTCTTGCTTTTGGTAAATCGAATTGGGCACCGCTCATCTCGACGAATGACCAAATTGATATAATGGGTGAGCTCAGTGTGAATGAATGGAATGGGACTAGGCGACCTCAGATTATTATCAAAGACATTCGTATTCTCGAGAAACAAGTATTTGATTGGCGTGGTAAGAAGCTAAGTGATTCGGTTGTGACTCAGTGGATGGAAGGATTTAGCTCAGCTATGCAGGATGGTGGGAAGAAAGCAATATTGCTATTCCGAGAAGAGGAATGGAATCAATTCGATATTGACTTGATCGCGCATAAGGAAATTGCTGTCTGGCTCATCAATGAATTGGATTCGCTCTTGCCCATGAATGACATGGCCAAGGTGACTCATCCAGAAGAAGTCGGTGATTTACTATTATTCTCATTACCACCCGATCTAGCACGTTTAGAATGGGTATTACCCTTATTCTTTCAAGCAAATCGAGTTTATAGCATGCTACAGGATAGTGTTGCACATATGTCGGGTCCAATGCCCACTAGAGAACAATTCATACAAGTATATCGTCTGCTCATGAGAGACAATGTCATTGACATCTCTATGCTTGGAAATGCAGTAAAGAAACATACAGGATTAACATCTTCATCTTTTCTATTTATATTGACAGTTTTTGAGGAACTGTTATTCTTGGCAAGAGAAGGATCACAGGTGCATGTGCGAATGACTCCAGCCAAGATGGAGCTGCACGAATCCAGAAGCTATCAAGAAAAGCTGCATCGCGAAGAAGTAGAGAGAGAACTCATTTATTCGAATGCTAAAGAGCTTAAGGATTGGATATTACAGCGTGTGCAGCAATTACAGCGTAAGCGTATGCTCCCCATGTAGATGTATCATTAATTTTTAGGAGGATTATCATGAATCTAAAGGAACAGATCCGCGTTATCCCTGATTTTCCACTGCCAGGTATCCGCTTTAAAGATATAACCACTTTGTTGAAAAATGGGGAAGCTTACAAGTCTAGCATTGATCAAATGAAGGAGCTAGTGCAGCATTGGAAAATTGATAAAATTGCCGGTCCAGAAGCACGTGGATTTGTTATCGGAGGGCCATTATCCTATGCATTGGGTGTTGGATTCATTCCCATCCGAAAAAGTGGTAAGCTGCCTGGTGAAACGATTTCTGTAGGCTATGATTTGGAGTATGGTAAGGATCAGCTTGCCATTCATAAGGATGCTATCGAGTCTGGAGAGAATATATTGATTGCTGATGATCTTCTAGCCACCGGCGGGACAATTGCAACTTGTATTCAATTGATCCGCCAGCTGGGGGGCAACGTCATTGGTGCATCATTCCTGATAGAATTAACTTACTTGAGCGGACGGGACAAGCTAGAGGGTATAGATAATGTGGTAAGTTTGGTGAAATATTGAGTGTGCGTGTATAATTAATAGTAAATCATTCCGCCGTGGCGAAGAAAGGATAGGGTTATGGGCATCGAGCAGTTGTTAGAAAAAGCAGCTACCTACATGAAAGACACCGATCTGCAGCGCATCCGTGAAGCCTATGATTTTGCCGATGAAGCCCATCATGGGCAGCTACGTAAATCAGGCGAACCCTATATTCTCCATCCACTTGCGGTTGCAGAGATTCTGTTGGATATGCAGATGGATATCACATCGGTCATTGCCTCATTGTTACATGATGTTGTTGAGGACACTACGGTATCGCTTGATATTGTGCGGGAGAAGTTTGGTGTTCCTTGCGCGATGATTGTTGATGGATTAACGAAGCTGGAGAAAATACGTTTCAAATCCAAGGAAGAACAACAAAATGAGAATTATCGCAAAATGTTCGTAGCGATGGCTCAGGATATTCGAGTTATCCTGATCAAATTAGCCGATCGTCTTCATAATATGCGTACCTTGAAGTTCCAATCTGAAGAAAACCAGCGACGTATCGCTGAGGAGACGCTTGAGATCTTCTGTCCGATCGCTCACCGACTTGGGATGTCCGCGATTAAGTGGGAAATGGAAGATATATCGTTACGTTATCTGAACTCTCAGCAATATTATCGAATCGTGAATCTGATGCAGAAAAAACGTCGTGAACGCGAGGAGTTCATTCAGGACGTCATCCATACAATTCGTGAGAAAGTGTTGGAGACGGGTATTGAAGCAGACATATCGGGAAGGCCTAAACATATCTACAGCATTTATAACAAAATGATGACTAAACACAAGGAATTCAACGAAATTTACGATTTGTTGGCCATTCGAGTCATCGTCGATAATATTAAGGATTGTTATGCCACCCTAGGTGTAATTCACACCTTATGGAAGCCTATGCCTGGACGATTCAAGGACTATGTGGCGATGCCTAAGGCGAATATGTATCAGTCCTTGCATACAACGGTTATTGGCCCCAATGGGGAGCCGCTTGAAATTCAGATTCGAACCTGGGAGATGCATCGAACGTCAGAGTACGGGGTTGCTGCGCATTGGGCTTATAAAGAAGGCTCGGTTGTCCCTACGGGCAGCTTCGAGGAGAAGATGACCTGGATTCGCGAGGTTATTGAGCTGCAAGAGGACACATCCGATGCCTCGGAATTCATGGAAAGCTTAAAGATGGATTTCTTCTCTGATTTGGTATTTGTATTCACACCTAAGGGTGAGGTTATAGAGCTCCCAGCAGGATCCGTGCCGCTTGATTTTGCCTATCGGATTCACACTGAGATCGGTAATCGAACAATAGGTGCTAAGGTCAACAGCAAGATTGTACCTCTAGATCACAAGCTGAAGACTGGAGATATTGTCGAAATATTGACCTCCAAGCATTCCTATGGTCCAAGTCAAGACTGGATCAAGATTGTGAAATCATCCCATGCTAAGTCGAAGATTCGCCAATGGTTTAAGAAGGATAAGCGAGAAGAGTATGTGGAAAAAGGTA
>JBBDTA010000106.1:0-5512 GCA_040904605.1 Paenibacillaceae bacterium | reverse complement strand
TGATACACTCATAACCATTGCTGATTTCTTCAAGGTTTCCCTCGACTATATTATGGGAAGAACAGATGATCCGCTTGCTTCTCTTGATCCAGAGAATCGTGAGTTCATCGATCGATTAGAACTCTCTGACGACCAATTGATGCGTCAACTGGCATTAACCATAGACGGTCAAACACTTACCTCAGAAGAATCAAAGAGATTTATTGCCTTTGTTCGTGCTGAACGTGCGATGCATTGATGATTAGGAGACCTTATCCCATTGCTTCGTTTCGAAATTATACTTCTTGACCACACGCGCTGGCGCACCCACCGCTATGCTGTAGGAAGGGATATAACCATTAACCACACTGCCTGCACCAATAATGGAGCGTTCTCCAACGAAGGAACCAGCAAGAATACACACATTCTGGCCTAACCAAGCTCCCTTACCAATGACCGTTGGAGCTGAAGTTAGTGGCTGCTCCAGATAACGCGGACCCTCCGGATCGATGAAGTGGTTGTTATCACTAATGTAACAGCCCCCACTAATTAGCACATCATCTTCAATAGATAACGCGCTCTGCCCAGAGATATTCACTCCATGTTCTATTCGAACACGATGACCTATGGTCACGGCTGGCTTTAATAATCGGCTTCCCGGATGCGCAGGATGTGCTTCGATCCTACAATAAGGGCCAATCGACACCCTGTTACCCAGCTGTATATATTCCGGCTTATGTGTGAATAAAGGTTGGCTAATGGAGCAACGAGCACCGGTTTTGTAGAAGATAAATCGGTACCATAGCAGCATGAATAGCTTATTTTTCAACTCTCTTAAACGTTTGTGCTGCTTATGAGCGAATTTACCCATCTAAACGATGCCCCTTAAAGTTTTGATCCTAATACGATAATAAAAGATACAAAACGTATTATTGATAATAGTCCATTATCCGCTGAAGGGACAATTCTATAGTAAAGTAATTTTTAACTCGGGCCATCCCCTTCAAGCCCATCTCCTCCCGTTCATCCGGATGATTAATCATCCAACGAATGGACCTGCGAAGTGCTCCGATATCACCTGGAGGGAATAGTATACCTGTTTCCCCATCCTTAATGACCTCCATAGGTCCCCCAATATTAGAAGCAATGATTGGGATGCCAGCTGCCATTGCTTGTAAGATGACTTGATTAAACGGCTCTGGACCCATATTGGTGTGCAGCAATATATCAGCTTGGTGGATAATGGACTTTAGATCCTCCATATAACCAAACAGAGTAATGTTAGTAAGCCCGTTACTCCTGATCTGATGCTGTAGCATCTCGCGATATACAGTTTCTTCATATTGTTCAGCGCCAACTAACCAGAATCGGACTTTACGATCCGGAAGGAATGCTTTTGCTGCAGCTAATAGCAGATGCTGACCTTTCCATTCTGCTAGCCTACCAACAAGAAGTACAGTTATATATGCAGGATCTGGGGAAATTCCGATCATTCTGCCATATTCGCCTGAATAAGAAGGATATATGAGTTGAACCCGACTCATCTTCTGGGGCGGCAGCTTTAGTGAAGCCAATGTTGATAATGAATTGACCATAATTCCATCTGGTATATAGCGGAAGAAGGTTCGTATCATCGCCGCAGTCGTCTGATTCAGATAAGGAGCGGCGATACTCTTCTGGACATACCAGATCAGGGGGAGATGAGCCCATTTCGCAGCAATCGAACCATAGACCATTGTATATAATGTATTCGTATTCGCATGGACACATTCAATCTGGTCGTGCTTGAAGTCTTGTGATAACCTTCTGGCATATTTGAGAGTCCCCATAATTCCAAGATAACCTTTCTCTCGATTAGAGGAGCCTCGTTTGTATGCATCCATCGGTAGTATTCTTACAGCTATACCATGCTCTCGGAGTTTATCACTAAGAATTCCCTCTTCAGCCAAATAGACGATAGGAGCTGGGGAGCGGTTCCAACGGATAAGTAGTTCATATAGCCCTTGCTCATAACCACTCCAGTTGGCCGAATGAACCAATAAGGCGACCCTCTTCATTATGCGACTCACCTATCCTTATCCACCCTGTGATCATCCGTTCTCCTTATATCGTCTCGTCATAGTTCCCCACTCTCTATAATGAGTTCATGTAAATTTGGATTGACCTCGTCCTTCCTCGATAGAATAGGTGAATTGGAAGGCCAGCTAATCGCAATATTCGGATCATTCCAACGAATTCCTCTATCATGCTCAAGCGAATAATATTCATCTACTTTATAAGCTACCTGTGTGTTAGGCTCTGTTGTGTAGAAGCCATGAGCGAAGCCCTTTGGAACAAGTAATTGATGTTTATTCTCTGCACTGAGTGTCACACCGACCCATTGACCGAATGTGCTTGATTCTGGTCGAAGATCTACCGCCACATCAAAGATAGAGCCTGCAAGCACACGAACCAGCTTAGTTTGGGCTTTGGGTGCTAGCTGATAATGTAATCCACGCAGTGTCCCTGTCGAGACCGATAATGAATGATTATCCTGCTTGAATTCAATATCAATGCCATGCTCCTCAAATTTTCGTTTATTATAGCTTTCCAGAAAGAATCCCCGGTGATCCTCAAAGGAGATCGGCTCGACGATCCACAGGTCCTTCAATTCCGTCTGAATCAATTTCATTGAATTGCCACCAGCTTTTTATCAAAGCTTAAATCCTCAATATACTTCTTGCTATTGTAAATCGATATGATCACTGATTCCTTCTTTTCGCTATCCTCCATATGTTGCATCTTCTCTCTCCTCTTTTCTTTTTTCTTGTCCAGGGGATTGCACTAATGTGGAATACGCTTGATCCATTCCTTATTCAGACGTTCCTCAGAGATATGATGTCTAACCTTCATACATGGAATGTAGTAGAGATTCGATCCTTTCTTACGAAGCTGCTTGAATATCCATGCCTCTTCACCAAACAGAGAAGCTCCCTTACTACCCAGATCCTCGGGAAAATGAACATCCTGGAGTACTTCTCGACGGAATGCCATATTCGCTCCGAAGGGAAATAACTTTCGTGGATATCTTCGCTCCTGTTCACCTAGGTTAACAATCGTATACGGCAATTCTAAGGATTGAACTAGCCAATCCGGTCGAGCCGTAGCGAAATCGGGGATAATGATTCCCCCAATAGCTGCTGCATCCGGATACCGCAGGAATGCATTGCGAATGCTGGGCAACCAGCTAATGAATGGTAATGCATCATCATTGAGAAAGGCGATAATTGGAGCACTTGCTTCATTGATTCCAGTATTCCTCGCAACGGATAACCCTTTTCGCGGTTCAAAGACATATCTTAGATTGACATGCTCTTTCAGTTTGTCGATGCACTCCAGTACAACCTCTGCCGTATCGTCAAGTGAGTTATTATCAATAATAATCACTTCAGCTTGTCGAATATCCAACAGCTTTTCCAAGGACATCAAGGTTCTTCTTAATAAATCGGCTCTCGAGAATGTGCAGATGATTATGGATATTTCCGGATTCGTCTTCATCATCAGTACCCATTCTTGGCTAGCAGAGTCAGAATCGTTCTCCCTATAATTCGCAAATCCATCCCTAAGCTTCTCCAAGCTATGTATTGCAAATCCATCTCTACCAATCGAGCCATCTCATAAGGGGTATATTCAAGAACCTCTCTAGGTAATGGAGGTCGTGGACCCACCAAGCTCTGTCGGAATATAGCATTTCCTCTTGGATTCTCTATTAGAATTGCTAAAGCTATAACTGCAAAAACCGGCAATAACAGCAATAACCCGAATAATGACATCAAGATATCGAGCATTCGCTTTATGAACAAGTATTGCTGCTCATCAATAATCGGCTGATCTTTCTGTGCTCGATGCACCGCTTTTACTTCCGTTCTCGTCTCTACAACGTCCATGGCTCCTACACCTCTTATCCAAAATATATTTTGCAAATCTGCCTTTACATGCTCCAGCTTCGCCTTAGGTCATCACCTGTATCTCATTCACATAGTATAGTTAATCTTCGACCGTTGCTCATCCAAATAACATTGGGTGAAATGTGCATAGTATTGATGAACCTTCTGATGCTCGGGATATAGCTTTACATACAAGTAATTCAACAATCGAATGAGGAAGGATCGGTGAAGGGTCGACATATCGAACTCCATACCATACTCATACATATTCTCAACAGCCTCTCGCCAAACAATGTAACCTTCGGTTTCGAAGCGGATCCCCGTAAGAGTGGTTTGCAAGGATATCTTCACATCTCGATTAGCAGGAATCTGCAAGCCTGTTGTGAAGCGTAATCCTCCTGGACCGATATTAAGTACAAGTACATTTTGCGTGCCTGATTTCACAACTCTGTTCCCGATAGCTACAATATGTATCTTCATAGCTAGACCTGGAACTTGTATGCGAATATAGTGTCTTTTAATATTCCCGCATACTTCTGGCAAATGATCGGGCAATAGAATCATCTCATCTCCTATTAAGATACTTTTCGCAACATCAATATCACGAATTTTACGATACATACCGTAACATGTCAAGGGGTAATTTGCTACATTTCGCTGAATCCTGCCATTTACTCCCCCTCTATGTCAGGCAATAAAGAAAAGCCCCTTTCGGAGCTCCTCTTTTTTAATTTCTTGGTCACTTGCTAGAAACGTTCACCGTGTCTTGCTTAAACACGAATGACAGCATCTTCTTTTGGTCTAATCCTAGCTGCTCTACCAGTTTCAGAATATCGATCTCCAGCTTAATGACCTTCACATCCTCACCTTATCTACATTTTGAACCTAGACTCGATGTATGTGTATGCCCTTGTTGTGTATTTTAAAACCAAACCTTTAGTACATATTATAAAACAATCGTTAAGAATAGTATGTCGTTTGTTGTCAGCAAAACATAAGAATATACGTCTATTTTTGTCAAATAAATTATGGGAATCCCGACCTAATATCTGGGGCATAGAACCCCTAAATTAGCTTTATGTATTGAAATATTCGTGTAGTTCTTGTATTCCTAATTTTCACCAATTTCATATAGTCCACATTAACTATTTATAGGTTCGTCAAAAAATGTCGAAATTGCAGTTAAAAACATCGCAATCCATGTACCTCTTCTATACACTATTGTACCCCTTCAGCACCCTTAGCAGTTGTATCCCCTTCGCTCAGCAAAATTCAAATTTACGTTATTCTATTACCATATTCGAATTCGACACCTAGTAGTCACACCAATTCCCATCCTCACATACTGTAGAAGCTATCTTTGACCAGTAAGCTTTCAATCGAGCGTCCAAACCGCTGTAAAAAGTCCCTAACCGATCTTTCAATCGGTAGAGCATGCTTTTGGCACATACGCTGCATTCTTGCGCCAACTGCCACGTTAATTCGCAATACAGAATTTACCTATGCTTTTCTAGTGCCTTTATCCCATAAGAAAACCGCGGAAAGACCATCCGCGGTACTTTGTTGTGCTAACCATACTATTGTGGTGTTGGGCGGGAATAGGTAGG
>JBBDTA010000105.1:3472-5530 GCA_040904605.1 Paenibacillaceae bacterium | reverse complement strand
CGATTGTGTTAGCCATGGTTCGAGCTCTCAAATTTGACGATCGTATGATTCTGCCCTTCATAATGGCGAGTGGATTTATTGCTGATACAACCTCATTGCCGCTCATTGTTAGTAATCTGGTGAATATCGTTTCTGCTGATTTCTTCGGAATAGGCTTCGTAGAGTATGCGAGCCGAATGATCGTTCCTAATTTCTTTGCTTTAGGCGCAAGTATTCTAGTTCTGTACTTGTTCTTCCGTAAAAGCATACCGAATAATTATGATGTTAGGCAGCTGAAACAACCACATGAAGCAATTAAGGATCTAAGATTGTTCCGCCTATCGTGGGTGATTCTAGCTGTGCTGTTGGTCGCCTATCTATTAAGCGAGTTTATTGCTGTCCCTGTATCCATAATAGCCGGTGTTATTGCGATCATCTTCATTATTGTTGCGCGTCGAAGCCCCATTATCGAGACCAAACGAATTGTTCTGGATGCTCCTTGGGCGGTTGTTGTATTTTCTATCGGGATGTATGTAGTTGTATATGGTCTGCGTAATGTTGGTCTAACAGATCGGTTGGGTGATGTGATCCAGGTTGTTGCCGATCAAGGTTTGTTTGCTGCCACAATAGGAATGGGTTTTATTGCAGCAATATTATCCTCTATTATGAATAACATGCCAACAGTGATGATCGACGCTTTGGCTATCCAAGGCACCCAGACTTCGGGGATTACACGCGAGGCACTCATCTATGCGAATGTGATCGGTGCGGATTTAGGACCGAAGATCACACCGATTGGCTCACTTGCAACGTTGCTCTGGTTACATGTACTGTCACGTAAAGGTATCAAAATTACATGGGGTTATTATCTTAAGATTGGAATTATCCTGACGATTCCTACTTTGTTCATTACATTAGTTGGACTTTACCTATGGTTACTATTGATATCTTAAAGATAAAGGAGCTTGAGAGATAATGGATAAAAAGTTAATTTACTTTCTATGTACAGGGAATTCTTGCCGTAGTCAGATTGCAGATGGATTTATGAATGCATTGGGCGGTGATCGTTATGAAGTGAAAAGTGCGGGGTTAGAAGCACATGGGTTAAACCCAAGAGCAGTTCAGGTTATGCAAGAAGCAGGCATAGATATTAGTAATAACAGCTCTAATGTGATCGATTCTGAGATCCTTAATCGAGCGGACTATGTGATTACATTGTGCGGACATGCAGATGAGCATTGTCCGGTTATCTCGAACCAGAATGTTGTCAAGTGGCATTGGGGCTTTAATGATCCGGCCAAAGCTACAGGAAGTGAAGAAGAAATCATGGAGCAATTCCGTAAAGTGCGGGATGAGATCAAATTGCGTATAGAGCAATTCTTGACAACAAAACCAATAGAGAAAAATTATCATATGCTGCATGACAATCGAATATTCATGGGTGCTGCGTCGGATGTTGAGGCTATGGTTAAGAATGAAGGGATCGAGGTTGTTGTTGATTTGCGGGGTGAAGCAACAGAATGTGCTTACCCTGAAGCGCAGGTGGAGTGGATTCGGATTCAATTGGGTGACAACGCTGAGTTGCCCCAAACGGAGGGCTTCAAACAAGCAATCCAAGCGGTAACAGATGCTTATCACAATAAGAAGAAGGTTGCTTTCCACTGCGCTGGTGGTAGAGGGAGAACGGGTGGTGTAGCGGCAGGAGTCTTAATGCAATTAGGGCTAGCTTCAACCATTGATGAAGCTGAAGCAAAAGCAAAGAGCATTCGAGAGATTATCAATATTAAGCCGTCTCAGAGGGAAGCCTTGTATGAGATATATCCGAAAATCGAGTCCAGATCATAAAATTTACAAGGAGGAATTAACGATGAACAATGTTGCAAATGATTCAATCCGGGATACAGTCAGAAGCCACTACAAGGAAATAGCGGTGCAAGAAATCAACTCCTCGATCGGCTGTTGTGGTACGCCAACTGATTACAACGAAATCTCCAGTCAACTCGGTATTCTGCCGAAGAGCTTGCAGTAGCCCCAGCAGGATCCAATATGGGGCTCGGCTGCGGAAATCCGCAGACCATA
>JBBDTA010000105.1:0-3372 GCA_040904605.1 Paenibacillaceae bacterium | reverse complement strand
AGTAGCCCCAGCAGGATCCAATATGGGGCTCGGCTGCGGAAATCCGCAGACCATAGCTGATTTGAAGCCTGGAGAGACTGTTCTCGATCTTGGTAGTGGTGGTGGCTTTGATTGTTTCCTTGCTTCTAGGCAGGTTGGCGATCACGGTAAGGTTATTGGTGTAGATATGACACCTGAGATGATCAGTAAAGCACGAATGAACGCGGAGAAGGGTGGCTTTCACAACGCTGAATTCCGTTTAGGCGAAATTGAACATTTGCCTATTGCTAACGATTCAGTGGATGTTATTATATCTAATTGTGTGATTAACCTATCTCCCAATAAAGCTCAAGTGTTCCAAGATGCATATAGAGTACTGAAGTCTGGAGGCCGACTTGCGATTTCGGACATTGTAACAACAACGGAATTCCCACAAGAAATAAAAAACGATATCGGCGCATTATACTCTGGTTGTATATCTGGCGCCTCTTCTATAGAAGAAGTGAAGAGCATGCTAGAGCAAAGTGGGTTTATTAATATCTCAGTAATGCCGAAGGACGAATCCAAGAGCTTCATCAAGCAATGGGTTGCCGGAATTAACATTGAAGAATATATTGTGTCTGCAGTAATTAAAGCAGATAAAGCTTAATTTCAAATTAAAAACTCTCCAGAGGAATTTAATCCTCTTTGGAGAGTTTTTGTCGTACATATTATGAATTAATCTGAAATCTCCTAATTTCAGTGAACAATTGTTGGGCTAATGCATTGACCTCCATCGCTTGGTCAGCGATTCGACGAACAGCTGCCTCTTGTTGACTAGCGGCGGAGTTCACCTCCTGAACACCTGCTGCAGTCTCCTCAGCAATACCAGAAACGACATGTATGGATTGAACGAGAGCTTGATTTTTAATCCGAGCATGCTCCACGCTACTATGAATTTGAATCATGGCTGCAGCCATATGTTCTCCCGACCGTTCAATGATGTTGAAGGACTGGGATGTTTGAACAATTTTACTGTTTTGCTCATCTAAGCTGGCTCCTGTTTCTGTTAATTTCTCTTGAACAACGGCCATCTGCTTCTGGAGAGATTGAACTAAGAGAAAGATATCATTAGAAGATTCCTTAGATTCAATCGAAAGCTGTCTGACTTGATCGGCGATAACGGCAAAGCCTTTACCGTGCTCCCCTGCATGAGCAGCCTCTATGGAAGCATTAATTGCGAGTAGATTAGTTTGAGTCGAGATTTCCGAGATAGCATTCGTTATTTTGCTAATCTCACGTGTGCTCTTAGCTAATGTGTCCAGAGAGGACATCATAACATGCAGACGATCTTCGGTTTGTCGAGCGGATTCGCTTAAAGCTTGCAAAGTCAAGGCACCATTATATGTATTATGGGTAGTTTCCGTACTTAGCTGTTTCATTTGATCTGTAATCAAGCTGATTTCCATTACATCTCGTTCCAGATCGTTGATCCCAATTGCACTCTGTTCTGCTTGTACTGCCTGTTGGTCTGCACCTGAGGATATTTCATCCATAGCTCCTACTATCTCAATCCCTGCTGCAGCAGTCGTCCGCGTTTCAAGCTCGAAAGCTGTTGAAAGCTCAGTTAGACTTTCAGCTATATGTCGAGTTGACACTAACATATGACTCATCTGCTCAGTCATATGGTCGAAGCTTTGGCTTAATTGACCCAGCTCGTCATTCTGTTCTGAATGGATCTTCACTCTTAAATCTCCAAGGGCAATTCGTTTCATTGCACTCTGAAGCTGACGTATTGGACGAACAAAGGCACGAATGAATAGAAGCGTAACCATGATGGACACAAGTAACACAATAACTATAGCAACAATTAGCATTTGTACCGTGTAGTCCAGTAATGAGTTGGATTGCTGCAATGACAGGCTAGCTTCCTGAGAGAATACCTCATAATAATTATCTGTAAGTTCAAAAATATACATTTTATGTGCTTGAGACATCTTATATTGCTGCTGTAGCATTTGATTACTCGTTTCCGCTGCCAACGATTTATTGTTAACAATAGAAGAGATCAGATCGAAATTGCCGGCAAATTCCCCAGATGTTGTGATTAAGGCAGCTCGCCACTTACGTTGCTCTCGAGTTGATGAATTGTCAGCCACCTTCTGTACTAACTCCAAGAATGATTCCTTTTCCTTCATATATGCTTCCTCTATAGAAGTGTCTCTAGAGATAGCTAACCCCATAGTCATTACATCAAGTACCTGAACCTTCTGTTTCAATTCCATAGCTAGGAGTTGCTTCTCTACATTGTTATTCTGGACAGCGAATTGTTCTTTAATTTGCTCAACTCGGTACAGATTATACAAAGCTACCACCGTAATAACTGCAATAATTAGAGCAAAGCTAATAATTACTTTTGTTCTCAGGGATAAATTCTTAAACTTTAATAGGCTCAGTTTCATAGGGTTCCTCTTCAATTAAGTCCCACTCCTTCTCTCTGTTCTATTCCATATATTAAATGTAGTGAATTAAAACCACTGTCGTTTTGTGTTAACAAATTACTAAATTTGTCGAATGAAACGTAAATTAATTTCAGAATTTTTTACATTGCGTTAACAAATCATATAAATAGCGATAACATCAAGCCCGTACTATAAGTCCTGTAAGCAAAAAAATATATGGGAGTGGTCTACTTGACTAACAGCATCATGCGTAAAGGTTTAATCTTACTGGGAGCTATGATTTTGGTATTCGTGTTAGCGGCTTGTGGTAACAACAATGCAGAGAACAACACAACGAATGAAACACCAGCAAATACACCAGCACCTGCTAAAGATGAGCCTAAAGTTGAGCCTGTAGCAGATCTTAGCGGAGAAATCAAACTAGACGGTTCATCTACCGTATATCCTATTTCACAAGCAGTAGCTGAAGAGTTCATGGCTATTAACAAAGACGTCAATGTAACTGTTGGTTTGTCCGGTAGCTCTAATGGTATAAAAGCAATCATTGCTGGTGAAGCCGACATTGCCGATGCATCACGTAAGATTAAGGATAAAGAGATTGCTGCGTTAAAGGAAAAAGGTGAAGAGCCAGTTGAGATGGCTGTAGCCTATGACGGAATTACAGTGGTAATTCACAAAGATAATACTTTTGCAAAAGAGATGACAGTAGCTGAATTGAAGAAGATTTGGGAAAAAGATAGCAAGGTTACTATGTGGAGCGAAGTTAGAGATGGCTGGCCTGCTGAGAAAATCGTCTTGTACGGTCCTGGTCCAGCTTCCGGTACATTCGAATACTTCACAGAAGCAATTAATGGTGAAGCGAAGGTTTCCCGTGAAGATTACACACCTTCAGAAGATGATAACGTATTGGTAACAGGAGTTTCAGGCGATAAGAATGCTATGGGTTACTTCG
>JBBDTA010000104.1:0-5530 GCA_040904605.1 Paenibacillaceae bacterium | reverse complement strand
GATTCCCACTTCCCCGTCCGTTCCATCAAACGACAGCTCCTTGGAACGTTACTACACCCGTACCCTCGGTTACCTGTCCAATCCGGTACGCTTCCTCACCAAGCTCCGTCGCTACCTTCAAGGTTTCTTCTGCTTGCTCTTCCGAAACCACAATAACCATACCGATACCCATATTGAACGTACGGAACATATCATTATTCGTGATCGCCCCCTTGCTCTGCAGCAAATCGAATATTGGCAATATCGGCCACGTCCCATAATCAATCTCAACATTCACAGAGTCCGGCAGCACACGTGGAATATTCTCGATGAATCCGCCACCCGTTATGTGCACAAGCCCTTTAAGCGTAACTTTGTTCATGAGCGATACTACAGTCTTAACATATATCTTAGTAGGCGTTAACAACACATCACCCAACACAGCATCCAATACATCCACACGATCCGTTAGCTTGTAGCCGGACTGTTCTAGCAGTAGCTTGCGTACCAACGAGTATCCGTTGCTGTGTATACCGCTCGAAGCAAGACCAATGACAACATCTCCAGCCTTTATCTTCGAACCGTCGATCATTTTCTTCTTATCCACAATACCCACCGAGAAACCAGCGATATCATATTCACCTTCACTATACATACCCGGCATCTCCGCGGTCTCGCCGCCAATTAATGCACAGCCTGATTGCACACAGCCCTCGGCAATGCCGGCGACGATCGCCTCTATTTTCCCCGGTATGACTTTATCACAAGCGAGGTAATCGAGGAAAAATAACGGCTCAGCACCAGACACAACAATATCGTTCACACACATCGCTACGGCATCGATTCCGATCGTATCATGCCTGTCCATGGCAAAAGCCAGCTTCAGCTTCGTGCCCACGCCATCGGTTCCAGATACAAGGACGGGTTCCTCATATTTATCTTTGTCCAGCCCGAACAATCCGCCGAAGCCGCCAATTCCCGATAAGACCTCTGGACGAAACGTGCGCTTCACGTGCTTTTTCATACGTTCTACCGCTTCATTACCTGCCGTAATATCGACACCGGCTTGTTTATATGCATCCGACAATACCGTTCACTCCTCTACTTGGTTACTATCTCGCCTTTTGCTACCTTCGCTGCTCCCGAGATATCGGTTGGATACTCATGATCGAAGCACGCCGTACACAACCCTCGATTGTATTCTTGAGATAAGCTACCTATACTTTCCTGCAAACCTTCTCTACTTAGAAAATATAACGAATCCGCATTGATTTTTCGGCGAATTTCCTCAACCGAGTTCATTGCTGCTATCAACTCAGTCTTAAGCGGTGTATCAATTCCATAGAAGCAGGAATTCATAAACGGTGGTGAGCTAATACGCACATGCACTTCTGTGGCGCCCGCTTCCCTGAGCATGTTCACGATCCGAAGCGAGGTTGTCCCTCGTACAATCGAATCATCGATCATGACCACACGCTTACCTTCGACAACCTTCCTCACTGCGGATAGCTTCATCTTCACACCCTGCTCACGCAGCTCTTGACTCGGGAGAATAAAGGTACGTCCGGTATATCGATTCTTGATCAATCCAAGCTCATAAGGAATACCTGTCTGCTCAGCAAAGCCAATAGCAGCAGATATACTTGAATCCGGAACACCCGTTACAATATCAGCATCCACGAAGGCTTCCATTGCAAGCTTACGCCCCATACGCTTACGCGCCGCATGCACATTAATCTCATCAATATCACTATCTGGTCTGGCAAAATATATATATTCCATCGAACAGACTGCCTTCTTCGCAGCATCAGCAAATCGCTCAGAACGAATACCCTGCTCATCTAATATGATGATTTCTCCTGGAGCGACATCGCGAATGTAAGTAGCTCCCACCGTATCAAACGCGCACGTCTCCGAGGCGAATATATAGCTTTCACCAAGTTTCCCCATAACAAAAGGTCTAAGTCCATTGGGATCTAGCGCCGCGATCATCTTATCATTGGTTGTGATGAGGAACGCATAACCGCCAACAAGCTGATTAAGCGCATCCTTCACAGCATCAACGATGTCATCATGCTCTGAACGAGCAATAAGATGAGCTAATACTTCTGTATCGCTAGAGGTTTGGAAGATCGAACCCTGACGCTCTAAATTCTTCCGAATTTCCGGAGCATTCATGATATTGCCATTCGTTGCAATGGCCAGATCGCCCTCCCGATATTTGAATACGAGCGGCTGTGCATTCGCAAGCTTGCTCTCACCGGAGGTTGAATAGCGAACATGTGCAATCGCATTCTGGCCTGTCAGATTTTTCATCGTTTCAGGGTCGAAAACCTCTTTGGCCAAGCCCATTCCGCGATGGTAGTTAAACTCTGTTCCGTCGGAAGTGCAGATACCTGCGCTTTCCTGTCCACGATGCTGCAGAGCATGTAGACCGTAATAACATAAAGAAGCGGCTTCGGAGTGACCATATACTCCGAATACACCGCATTCTTCCTTTAATTTGTCGAAGAAATCCTCATGGAAGCTACCTTCATTGAAGAAATCTCCGGTCCATAGCTTTGGTATGATTATCCCATGTGACATGGAATCGCATCCTTCCAGATCTTCTCTAGCTGTTCTACAGCAGTTTGGATCACAGCTGTATCGTTCATTCTTATTGTAAGATGGCGGCCTTTCACTTGTCCGATCGTCTGGTGCGGTACACCCTTTACAGCAAACCATTCACTCACTTTGGCCGCTTGTTCGGGTTTAACTGATATGATTACGCGAGATTGGCTCTCACTGAATAATGCGATGTCGGAGCGTAGCTCTGTTGAGATCGTAACATCTGCGCCAAGCTCTCCGCTGATACAGGCTTCGGTTAAGGCAACAGCAATGCCGCCTTCAGATAAATCGTGAGCTGATGCAATCCAGCCATTGCGAATGGCACCTAACAACGCATCTTGCATCGCTGCCTCTACATCTAGATCGATCGTTGGAGGACGACCTTCTGTTACACCGTGAATCATATATTGGAATTCACTACCGCCTAGCTCAGGCTTAGTCTCGCCCAGAAGGATGATAGTATCTCCTTCTGACTTGAAGCCTTGCGTAGTGATGTGGTCGATGTCGCGTACTAATCCGACCATACCAATAACAGGAGTTGGGTAAATCGCTCCTTTGGCATTCTCATTGTATAGGCTAACATTGCCGCCAATAACCGGTGCATTCAGCTTGATGCATGCTTCACTAATACCGTCAGCTGATTTCTCCAGCTGCCAGAAAATCTCCGGCTTCTCCGGGCTACCGAAGTTCAGATTATCTGTGATCGCTAATGGCTCCGCGCCTGAGCACACAACATTACGTGCTGCTTCAGCAACGGCAATCCGTCCACCCATCTCAGGATCCAGATACACATAACGTCCGTTACAGTCCGTACACATCGCTATCGCCTTGCGGGTTCCACGAATGAGCACAACAGCAGCGTCTGAGCCTGGCTTCACCGCTGTATCTGTACGTACCATATGATCGTATTGGTTATAAATCCATTCCTTGCTAGCCACCGTCGGTGATGCAAGTACTTTCTCCAATGCACCCTGAAGATCGGTTACTTCGTCATAACGGTTCGTATCGATCTTGCTGTTCTCTATATAATAAACAGGTACTTGGGAAGGTTTGTTATATACAGGACATTCATCGACTAGTGCTGTTACCGGCATATCCGCGACCACTTCACCATGTTGTATAATACGTAATCTTCCATCATCGGTCACACTGCCCACGTTCGAGCATAGCAGACCCCATTTTTCGAAAATTGCCTTAGCCTTAGCCTCGTTCTCGGGAAGTACGACGAACAGCATACGTTCCTGCGACTCAGACAGCATCATCTCATAGGCCGTCATATTCGTCTCGCGCTGAGGAACACGGTCTAGATGAAGCTCCATGCCGTTACCCGCTTTACTCGCCATCTCGGAGCTTGAGGAGGTTAAGCCAGCCGCACCCATATCCTGAATACCAATAACGATACCCGAGTTAATAAGATCTAGACAGGCTTCCATTACAAGCTTCTCCATGAAGGGATCGCCTACCTGAACAGCAGGGCGCTTCGCTTCTGATTCGTCAGTCAGCTCTTCTGATGCGAAGGTTGCTCCATGAATCCCGTCACGCCCCGTTGCTGGTCCTACGTAGAATACCGGGTTGCCAACGCCCTTAGCGACACCCTTCTGAATCTTATCGTGATCGATAATACCGACACACATCGCGTTCACTAGTGGATTACCCTCATAGCTCTCGTCGAACATCACTTCTCCGCCAACCGTTGGAATACCGATACAGTTACCGTAAGCGGCAATACCAGATACCACATGCTCGAATAAGTAACGCACTCGATCATTGTCTAGCTTGCCGAAGCGAAGTGAGTTCAGTAACGCTACAGGACGAGCACCCATAGAGAAAATATCGCGGACTATGCCTCCAACCCCAGTAGCTGCACCCTGAAAAGGCTCAATCGCCGATGGATGATTATGACTTTCGATCTTGAAGCATATTGCTTGATTATCGCCAATGTCAACAATACCCGCACCTTCGCCTGGACCCATTAGAACTTGAGGACCAGTGGTCGGAAACTTTCGCAGAACAGGCTTGGAATTCTTATAAGAGCAATGCTCAGACCACATCACGCTGAATACACCGATCTCAGTATAATTCGGCTGGCGGCCGAGAAAGCCGCAAATCTTACCATACTCCTCGTCCGTCACACCCATTTGCTTATAAATCTTCTGCTCTGCAATCTGTTCGGACGTTGGCTCAAGAGCCGATAGTTGCTGTGCCATGGTTCATCCTCCAAGCTTCTAATACTGATGTGAACATCCGTTTACCGTCTTCAGAACCGAGTATCGCGCTCACTGCACGCTCGGGATGTGGCATCATACCCACAACATTCCCTGATTTGTTACAAATTCCAGCTATATTGTCCACCGAGCCGTTCGGATTACTGCCATGATAACGGAATACGATCTGATCGTACTCAACCAATTCCTGTAAGGTAGCTTCGTCACAATAATAATTGCCTTCACCATGAGCGATTGGAATATCGATGATTTCTCCAATGCGGTAATCCTTCGTGAATACGGTACGCGTTGTTTCCACTTGCAACTCAGCCTGATGACAACGGAATTTCAACGATTTATTGCGAAGCATCGCTCCGGGCAGCAGCCCCGCCTCTAATAGAATTTGGAATCCATTACATATACCAAGAATATATTTACCCTCATCGGCGGCCTTCTTGAGCTCGGCCATGATTGGCGCGAATTGTGCAATCGCCCCACAACGCAAGTAATCCCCATAGGAGAACCCTCCGGGAATAAGAATACAATCATAAGGTGATAAATCCGTAGCGGTATGCCATACATATTCAACAGATTGGCCAATCGTATCCTCCACAGCCTTGAAACAGTCAATGTCACAGTTAGAGCCAGGGAAAACCAATACTGCAAATTTCATTGAGGAACCTCCTATTCGTAAATCAGAGTTTGTGACTAACGAGAACATTGATTTGCAGCCCAGAGTT
>JBBDTA010000103.1:0-5561 GCA_040904605.1 Paenibacillaceae bacterium | reverse complement strand
AAGATTCGCCAATGGTTTAAGAAGGATAAGCGAGAAGAGTATGTGGAAAAAGGTAAAGAAGCATTAGAACGTGAGTTAAAACGACTTGCATTAGAGCCTTCGGCCTTCATGACAGATGAGAAGATGTTAGAGGTTGCCAATAAATTCAGCTTCCATGATATCGAGGACATGCTTTCCGCAATTGGCTTTAATGGAATCACTGCTGCTCAAATTTGTACAAGACTAACAGATAAGCAACGTAAGGAAAACGAAGAAGCAAGTATGCTTCAGCTTACAGAAGAAGTCAAAGAGATTAAGGCTAAGACGCAGAAAAAGACTCCTACCAATGGAGTAAAGGTCAAGGGAATTGATAACCTACTAGTGCGGTTTGCCCGATGCTGTAATCCGGTACCAGGTGACGACATTGTTGGTTATATTACCCGTGGTCGCGGTGTATCGGTTCATCGTAAGGATTGCACGAATTTTAAGTGGTCTGAGGATGAGGATACCGCTCGTATAATTGAAGTGGAATGGGAAAAAATGGTTGAAGCTAACTATAGTGTTGAGATCGAGATAACGGGTCATGATCGACGTGGACTGCTTAATGAGGTACTTCAAGCGATCTCTGAGAGTAAGACGAACATTGCCGCTGTCTCCGGCCGAACAGATCGCAATAAGATGGTGATTATGCATTGCACAATTCTAATCAGGAATACAGATCATCTTCAATCGGTTATAGATAAAATCAAGCGGACAAAAGATATATATTCCGTTGAACGGATCATGCAATGAGAGTTGTCGTGCAGAGAAGTAAAGAAGCCAAAGTTTCTGTAGATGGAGTAGTTATCGGTCAGATTAGCAATGGACTCGTATTACTGGTAGGTATTACCCATGACGATACAGAGAAGGATGCCCGTTACTTAGCAGAGAAGATTATAAATTTACGTATATTTGAAGATGATAATCATAGAATGAACCTCTCTCTGAAGGACGTAGGAGGGGGCATTCTGTCTATATCCCAATTTACACTCTATGGAGACTGCAATAATGGCCGAAGACCGAGCTTCATTCATGCAGCTAAACCAGAGCATGCTGAGCCTCTGTATCTCATATTCAACGAACTGATTAGGGGGCAGGGGATAGAGGTGCAGTCAGGCAAATTCGGAGCGATGATGGACGTTTCATTGGTCAATTGGGGACCTGTCACTCTTATTGTAGATAGTCCTGCTCATTCGTAAACAAACATAGAACTTGCTCAATTAGGGAATGATGGATCATAAACACCACACACCCATCATAAACTTTCAGGAGTCTACTATGCATCGATCATTCAAACAGCAGCTAATGCAAAAATCCAACCATCTCTTATTACACAATCATTTGCAGGAATCGACCCAAATGGAATCCATAGAGCTTTCAAACGAGTTGAATGTGGAACCAGGTAATAACCGTATAAGTTCAATGCATTTATTGCATAAAAATAAACGTTAAAAAAGTAGCAGCCCGGATTTATGATCCGAGCAGCTACTTATGAATAATAATAAATTAGTCCGTGGCTTCGGAATCATCAGCGTCGTCGCTTCCAGCAGCATCATCATCAGCTTCGTCGCTTCCAGCGGCATCATCATCAGCTTCGTCGTCACTGGCTTCAGCTTCTTCTTCGTCAGCTTCATCTTCAGAAGCTTCCTCGTCATCCACACTATCCGCTTCTTCACCAGCGGCTACTTCATCAGTTGCTTCTGCTTCTTCGGAGCTTTCCTCTGAAGCATCATCGGATATTGCTGGAGGTGCATCAATAATTTCTACTGCTACTTCATTCGCTTCATCGGTAGAGCTTTCGATAGATTCTGCTTGCACATCAAGCTGGTCTTGATTTGTTTCAACTGTCATTGCCAATCCCTCCAAATCCAATTTAAGGCTCAAGCCTTATAATTAGAAATATATGCTCGTACATATGAATCTATGACTATTATTAAAGCGCTTTATTAATTGTAATGTAATTGTAATGTTATTTTCATTATTTTTTAATATAAGCCGTCTATAATAAAAGCCGACCCCCTTTTTAATTATATATAACCCTTTAAGACCTACAATGAATATTGTAGGTTTCTTTCTGTTCATATTACACGATCTGCATCTCAGCCTTGACATTAACTGACTAGCATATTACAATCGTTGATATTGCAATTGTATTCCAAGAGCTTGTTCTATGAGTAACAGTAGATACAAGCTCTGCAAAAGTTGATTCCTTGATGGGAAATAGTAATTTGGCTCCACAGCCACAGAGAAGGAAGCCAATAGGCTGCAAGCTTCCTGCTGATGACCGTAATGAAAGACCTCCCTGAGAACATATGGATGAACCCATGCTGCTTCACAGCAACATGTCAATTAGTCCTATGCGTGTTGCGGCGTTAACCGCTATAGTGCAGGATGTTCCTATCCTGAATGTGGGTGGTACCACGGGTGATTGAATTATACAATCTCTCGTCCCTGGCAATAGGCCAGGGATGGGGGATTTTTTTGTTGGTTAATATGTGAATTACATGTTGAGGAAGGGAAGGATTAGATTATGGCCTATCAAAAACCGCCCGGAACGCAAGATTTGCTCCCAGGTTCTGTCGAAAAGTGGCAATTCATCGAGGAAAAGGCACGCGACCTATGTCGTAGATATAATTATAGTGAAATTCGTACGCCAATCTTCGAAAGCACAGACCTATTCAAACGCGGTGTAGGTGAGACAACAGATATCGTTGAGAAGGAAATGTACACATTCGAGGATAGGGGTAAGCGTAGCATGACGCTACGACCTGAAGGTACTGCAGGAGTTGTCAGAGCGTTCGTTGAGAATAAGCTCTATGGTGAACCGGATATCAATAAGCTGTTCTATATTGGTCCCATGTTCAGATATGAACGACAGCAAGCAGGACGATATAAACAATTTCATCAATTTGGAATCGAGGTTTTCGGCTCTGAGGATCCTTCAATTGATGCTGAGGTCATTGGACTTGGCTACTCCTTCTATAATGAGCTAGGCATCAAGGACGTTAGTGTTGAGGTGAATTCAGTAGGGAATCCGGAAAGTCGGCTGGCCTATCGTGAGAAGCTACTTGCTTTCTTAAATCCACTGAGAGACAAGCTTTGCAAGGATTGCCAAGCGCGGATGGATAGGAATCCATTACGTGTTCTGGATTGTAAAGAAGACCAAGCTTATTTTGCTGGAGCACCTTCTATATTGGATAGTTTGGATGAGGCGTGTACGTTACATTTTCAGGCAGTGTGTGGTTACTTGGACGTCATGGGGATCCCTTATCAGGTTAATCCGAGGATGGTTCGGGGTTTGGATTATTACACACATACGGCTTTCGAGTATAAAGCTCAGGGAATTGGCGCGATTGATACCATCGGTGGGGGTGGTCGTTATAACGGGCTCGTATCGCAAATCGGAGGTCCGGAGCAGCCTGGTATTGGTCTGGGTCTTGGACTAGAACGGACGCTTCTTATTCTGGAATCACAGCAGGTGGAGATACCTACTACACCACCATTGGATGTATATCTGATTACACTAGGTGAAGCAGCAGAGAAAGAGATGGTTAAGCTGCTTTTTCAGCTACGAGCTGCAGGACTGCGGGCAGATAAGGACTATCAGGGGCGCAAGATGAAAGCCCAAATGAAGTCAGCTGATCGATTGCAAGCGAGATTCGCGGCGATATTAGGTGATGATGAATTAGCACGTGGCGAGATTAGCTTGAAGAATTTGTCGAATTGGGAGCAAGAAACCGTTAAGCTCGTAGATTTGAAGAATGTATTGTTACATAAATTGTCTTAATAACGAGAGGAGCTTTAATTTAACATGCTATTAAAAACACACCATTGTGGAAAACTGAGTAAGGCGGATATTGGAAGTACAATTACTCTGAACGGTTGGGTCCAAAGAAGAAGGGATCTAGGAGGCGTATTGTTCATAGATCTACGTGATCGTAGCGGATTAGTGCAAATCGTCTTCAATCCAGATTTCTCTGGGACAGCAATGGAATTTGCTGATAAAGCAAGGAATGAATTTGTTCTTGCAATTCGTGGAACTGTTGTGGAACGAGCAGCAGAGACGGTTAATGCTAATTTGGGTACGGGTGAAATTGAAGTGCGAGTAACAGAGCTTGAAATCCTGAATACGGCCAAAAATCCTCCATTCTTTATTGAAGATGGCGTAGAGACGGATGAGTCTTTGCGATTGAAATACCGTTATCTAGACCTAAGACGACCAGAGATGCAGAAGACACTGATGCTTCGATCAAAGGCAGCGAAAATCTTCCGTGACTTCCTGGATGAGCATGAATTTATCGATGTAGAAACACCAATTTTGACTAAGAGCTCACCAGAAGGAGCGCGTGATTATTTAGTTCCCTCTCGTGTACATCCAGGTGAATTTTTCGCGTTACCACAATCACCCCAAATCTATAAGCAGCTGTTAATGGTCAGTGGCCTAGAGCGTTATTATCAGATTGCCCGCTGCTTCCGCGATGAGGATTTACGTGCGGATCGTCAGCCGGAATTTACCCAAGTGGATATTGAGACGTCATTCATGTCTCGTGACCAGCTGTTGGATTTGATGGAGCAGCTCATGGTTCGACTATTCAAAGCTACTGCGAATGTAGAGCTGTCAACACCTTTCCAAAGACTCAGCTATGCAGATGCGATTGGCAAATATGGCTCGGATAAGCCTGATCTTCGATTCGGTCTTGAACTGGTTGATGTTTCGGATATTGCTGCAGGTAGTGGTGTTCAAGTGTTCAGTCAGGTTGTTTCCAAGGGTGGACAGGTCAAGGCGTTAAACGCTAAGGGCTGTGGAGTTTGGAGCCGCAAGGAAATCGATGATTTAGGACCATATGCTTCCCGTTATGGTGCCAAAGGCCTTGCTTGGATTCAGGTTAAGGATGGTGAGATGAAAGGTCCGATCGTGAAGTTCTTCAAGGATGAGGAGCTGACTGATCTGAAGGTGCGACTTGGTGCTGAAGAAGGAGATTTATTGTTATTCTCCGCTGACAAATCTAAGGTGGTTGCTGATGTGTTAGGCGCATTACGATTGAAGATTGGTCGAGATCTTGGCTTAATTAACGATAATGAATTTAAATTTGCTTGGGTTATCGATTTTCCGTTGCTCGGATATGATGAGGAAGCGAAGCGTTATGTAGCGGAGCATCATCCCTTCACCCGTCCACATGATGATGATATTGCTTTATTCGATACAGACCCAGGAAAGATTCGCGCACAAGCTTATGACCTTGTATTGAATGGCTATGAGGTTGGTGGTGGATCGATGCGGATTTACAAGCGTGAAGTTCAGGAGCAGATGTTCAAAGCATTAGGCTTCTCCATGGAGGAAGCGAATGAACAGTTTGGCTTCTTATTGGAAGCATTCGAATACGGCACACCTCCACACGGTGGATTTGCCTATGGCTTCGATCGACTCGTGATGTTGATTGCTGGCAGAACTAATCTGCGTGAAACGATAGCATTCCCTAAGACAGCGAGCGCAACAGACCTATTGATGAATGCTCCATCCGAGGTAAGTGATAAGCAGTTAG
>JBBDTA010000102.1:17083-31895 GCA_040904605.1 Paenibacillaceae bacterium | reverse complement strand
CAGAAAACCCCAACCTAAACCCACCACTCAACACCAAGAAGTATGGGTTAGCACGGGAAGAGCCCGCGGATGGTTTTCCGCGGTTACTCCCTTTTGAGCAAAGTGCATAGTCAGTAAAATATAAATAACGGTACATTAAGAAAATGAATTAAATCATATGGCGCAGTGCTAAGTTGCAAAATTCATCCAGAAGTTTTACTCTAAGTGAAGTGTATGTTCTATGGACAGGTATTTCCTAGCGACTGTATCACTTCGAAGGGGGTAATCGATTGAGATCATCAGGCTTCATATGGAGAACTGTCGGAATTGCAGCGGTATTGTCAACGTTATTACTCGTCTTCGGCCTTGTGTATGCTGTGAATGATGTTGTTAATCCAACGGCGACTTTATTCGAAGATGTGACGAAGCTGCCAAATCCATTACAGGATGAAAAGGAAGATAACAGGATAAACATTGTATCTCTCGGAGACTCCATGACCAAGGGGACGGGTGACCTCACAGGAGTAGGGTATGTCGGTTATTTGAGGGAGAAGTTAGCTGAGGTTACTGGAAAACCAGTATTCGTGCTGAACAATCTAGGTGTGAACGGATATAGGACGGAACAATTATTAGCAGACTTGAATGATAAGCCTTCTGTCGCCGAAACTCTAAAGAAGGCAGATATCATTGTATTCACAATAGGTGGTAACGATTTATTCAAATATGTTAGAGAAGAGCTGGACATTACGTCAGCTAATATAGATCCAGAGGAGCTATTCAAGAGTATACCTGAGCCGGCTGAACGGCTGCAGCAAATTCTCAAGAGACTCAATGAAATTAATCCCAAAGCAACGATTGTTTATATGGGTTTGTTCAACCCTTTCCTTGATCTGGATGAAACACGAGCAACATCTCTTGCGATTGCTAAATGGAATGAAACTGCCTTCGAATTCATTCACACCTATCCGAATATGATTCTTGTTCCAACGGCCGATTTATTCCAGAAGAATTTAATGAATTATCTATATACCGATCATTTCCACCCGAATCAGGAAGGCTATCAACGTATGGCCGATCGTGCAGTACAGGCACTCTATTAATTGGAGGTGAGCGAATATGAGCAGCGCAGCTGAGCGTGTATTGTCAGTCAGAAACCTGAAGAAAAAGCTTGGTAATAAGATGATCATCAAAGGGATTTCCTTCGATATATATGGTGGTGAGATATTCGGCTTCTTAGGTCCGAACGGCTCTGGCAAAACTACAACAATCCGGATGCTTGTTGATCTCATTCGACCTACTGAAGGCACGGTAACTGTGTGCGGCTTAGATGTTCATGAGGAGCATACCGAAGCACTGAAGCTGATGGGCTCCATCGTAGAGAATCCAGAAATGTATCCATATATGACAGGCTGGGAAAACCTTGAACACTTCGCTAGGATGGTGCCAGGAATAGGTCAAGAGCGGATTCAAGAGGTGGTAGATATTGTTGGTATGCACAACCGGATTCACGATAAAGTAAAAAAATATTCACTGGGCATGCGTCAACGATTGGGTATCGCGCAAGCATTACTCGGTAAGCCAAAGCTACTCATTATGGATGAGCCAACGAATGGACTGGATCCTCAAGGTATTAAGGAATTAAGAGAATTTATTCGTCGTCTGGCTGACGAGGGCATGAGCTTGTTCATCTCCAGTCATTTGCTGAGTGAGATTCAGTTGATGTGTGACCGTGTGGCGATCATTAGCCATGGAGAGGTCATTGCCGTAGGAAGAGTGGACGAGCTACTCGAGCAATCAACAGGCAAGGTATTAATTCATGTCGATTCTCGTGATAAAGCGATGCAGGTGCTTGAAGGCTTTGCCAACTTAGAAATTACAGATGCAGAAGAGGTAGAGATGGCGGAGCTTACAAAGGTTTCTGACTCCGTAGTATTCGCAGTTAGAATGGATATGACAGAAGTATCACATCTTAATCATGCACTGGTCGTGGCAGGCGTGAACGTACATGCTCTACAGATCAGGAAACCCTCACTCGAAGAGCTGTTCCTGAATCTAACTGGGGGTGAGAGTATTGACTAGCATATATCCATTGGTGAAGAATGAGGTTCTGAAGATCATCAAGAAGCGACGATTTCTGGTAGTTATACTCGTATTGGCTGTATTAATCCCTATCTTTACATATGCACAACTCAAGGTCGCACAGAATGCGGAGAAGCAATTCGGTACCACGGATTGGCGAGTAACGACACAGCAGCAAATTTATGATTATACGAATCGGCTTGGAAGCGCAAGAGTGCCTGAAGAGTGGAAGAAATTCATGATGGTACAGGTGCAGCAACTTCAATACTACCTTGATAAAGATATTAACCCCCGATCGCCGAGCGGAGTTACATTCACAATCGGATTTCTGACGGAGACCGTTTCATTGTTCCTGCCCTTACTTGTGTTGGCAATTGCCTCTGATTTAGTTTCTGGCGAGCGATCTGGCGGTACGATTAAGATGCTATTGACACGACCAGTGTTAAGGTGGAGAATTCTCGCAAGTAAATTTATTGCATTGCTCCTATTCGTATCTCTGATTATTGTAATCACCATTATGTTGTCCTACTTGATCTCGGGCTTCGTATTCGGCTACGGAGGATGGGATATGCCAGTGCTAACTGGCTTCCAGGTTAATGGCACAGATGTGAGTACGGCGTTCGTCCACACGATTGATCAATGGTTATTCTTAATTATGCAGGGTGGCTTAGCTTGGTTCTCCGTGATGACCGTCGCTTGCTTAGCGTTGATGGTTTCCGTACTCGTCAGGAGTACGGCTGCTAGCATTGTGATTATGATGGCATCAATCATTGCCGGCTTGATTCTAGCTAATATGGCTTCCTCCTGGGAAAGTGCGAAATATCTCTTCATGGTCAATTTAGATTTACCTACTTACTTATCCGGACAATTACCACCGATCGATGGCATGACCTTACCTTTCTCTATGACGATACTCGTCATCTGGGCGCTAGGATCATTAATTGTGTCCTTCACTGTATTCACAAAACAGGACATTCTCAATTAAGTCATGTTATAATGCTAACCGAAGCAAGTGTGCTGTACCATTGTTGAAAGGGGCTTTACGAATGGCTGAACAGTTAGATATCTTCACAGGACTCCTAGAGCAACAATCTACATATAGCGATGACGACATACAAGTATTAGAGGGCTTAGTGGCCGTGCGTAAACGACCGGGCATGTACATTGGCACAACAAGCTCAGCAGGACTTCATCACCTCGTATGGGAAATCGTCGATAATGCCGTCGATGAGCATCTGGCCAAGTATTGCAGCAAAATTGATGTCATCATTCATCGAGATCATTCCATAACCGTTATCGATAACGGACGAGGCATTCCTACAGGTCTGAACAAGAATGGAATTCCAACACCACAGGTCGTATTTACAATCCTCCATGCGGGTGGAAAGTTCGGTGGTAACGGCTATAAGAAATCCGGTGGCTTGCACGGCGTAGGGGCTTCGGTTACGAACGCTCTGTCGGAATGGCTAGAAGTTGAAATTTACCGTGATGGCAAAATACATAAACAGCGTTTCGAATATTGGATTGATGAACAAAATAAGGAGCATGTTGGAGAGCCGGTTACTGGTCTACAAGTACTAGGTAATACGAATAAAACGGGCACAAAGGTAACTTTCAAGCCAGATAAGCGAGTATTCCAAAGCTCGATTGTGATTAACTATGACCCTTTATATGAGCGGTTACAGGAAATTGCTTTCTTAAATTCAGGTTTGAGAATAACGCTTAAAGATGAACGCACCGATCAGTTGGATACATTCCAGTATGATGGTGGTGCAGGTCATTTTGTGAAATTCCTGAACGAAGATAAGACGGTGTTGCATGATGTGATTCATTTCCAGATGGAGAAGGACGACGTAGAAGTTGAGCTAGCGTTCCAATACAATGACGGTTACACGGAGACGATTGCTTCCTTCGTTAACTCTATCCCAACAAGGGGTGGAGGTACGCATGAAACTGGCTTCAAAACCGCATATACTCGGATCATGAATGAATATGCAAGAAAAGCAGGTGTGCTGAAGGAGAAGGACAAGAATCTTGAAGGCACTGAGCTACGCGAAGGTATGATGACGGTTATCAACATCAGGATGGGCGATGTCGAATTCGTTGGTCAGACGAAGGATCAGTTGGGCAGTGCGATCGCGAGAACGATTGTGGATGCCTGTGTTACTGAGAGGATGACCGTGTATCTAGAGGAGAATCCACAGGTTGCACTATTGCTGCTGAGGAAGGCTGTGCAAGCCGCTAAGGCTAGGGAAGCCGCCCGTAAAGCTAGAGAAGAAGTGCGCAGCGGTAAGAAAGGCAAGAGCCAGTCACTCAGTCTTGGAGGTAAGCTAACGCCCGCACAGTCCAAGGATTTCACGAAGAATGAATTGTTCATCGTGGAAGGGGACTCAGCTGGTGGCTCAGCCAAGCAAGGAAGGGATTCTAAGTATCAAGCGATTCTTCCGCTGAAGGGTAAGCCGATGAATCCGGAGAAGGCCAGTATTGCTGATATTATGAAGAACGATGAATATCGTTACATCATCAATGCGATTGGTGCCGGAGCAGGAGCTGACTTCGAGCTCGAAGAATGTAATTATAGCAAAATTATTATTATGACAGATGCGGATATGGATGGCGCGCACATACAAGTGCTGCTGCTAACCTTCTTCTATCGATATATGAAGCCGCTCATTGATGCCAATAAAGTATATATTGCCAAGCCACCCTTATATAAAATTACGAAGAAATCAACAAAAGCGAATGCGTCTTTCCAGTACGCTTTCTCGGATGAAGAGATGGCGGAGGCAGTTAAGAAATTAGGTAATGTAGATATCCAAAGATATAAAGGACTGGGCGAGATGAATCCGAATCAGCTATGGGAAACGACCATGGATCCAGATACCCGATTAATGTATCTCGTCCAGATTGATGATGCTGCCAAAGCGGAACGTCGGGTATCGACACTGATGGGTGACAAGGTCGATCCTCGTAAACGATGGATTGTAGATAATGTAGATTTCACCGAGATTGATGAATAAGTGGGTGGGTGTGGTTATATGAGTATGAACGAGAAATTTACGCCAGCTTTTCTAGAAGATGTAGTAGGAGACCGATTCGGGAAGTATTCCAAATATATTATTCAGGATCGAGCGATCCCCGATGTGCGTGATGGGTTGAAGCCTGTTCAACGCCGTATTCTTTATGCGATGTATGATGCGGGGAACACTGCGGATAAGGCTTATCGCAAATCAGCCAAGACCGTTGGAGATGTGATGGGTAACTTCCATCCTCACGGAGATTCTTCGATCTATGAGGGTATGGTGCGGATGGCACAGCCCTGGAAGATGAGCCATATGCTCGTGGATGGACACGGGAATTGGGGCTCGATTGATGATGATCCGCCAGCTGCTATGCGTTATACGGAGGCTCGACTATCCAAGATTGCTGCACAGCTATTAAGAGATATCGATAAGAATACCGTTCCGTTCAAGGATAACTTCGACAATACGGTGAAGGAACCCGTCGTACTACCTTCGCGTTATCCGAATTTACTCGTGAATGGTGTCAGTGGGATCTCTTCAGGATTTGCAACGGAAATTCCGCCGCATAGCTTGAGTGAGGTTATTGATGCATGTGTTGCGATTATGGATCAACCGGATATTAGTCTTGAGAACCTGCTGAAGATTGTTCAAGGCCCTGATTTCCCAACCGGTGGTATCATCATGGGGGAAGATGGTATTCGCGAGGCTTATGCAACAGGCAAAGGGAAAATCTTCATTCGTGCGAAGACAGCGATTGAGGATCTGAAGGGTGGCAAGCAACAAATTGTCATTACGGAAATCCCTTATCAGGTTGTCAAGACACGGTTAGTTGTAGCTATGGAGAATCTTCGGATCGAGAAGAAGGTCGAAGGGATTGCTGAGGTACGCGACGAGAGCGGTCGTGATGGACTTCGTATTGTTGTTGAATTGAAGAAGGATGTCGATGCACAGGGCATTCTTAATTTCATGCTGAAGAAAACCGATCTGCAGGTTGCCTACAACTTTAATATGGTCGCAATTGTTAATAAAGCACCTAGGCAGCTAGGGTTCAAAGATATTCTGGTCGCTTATATCGCTCATCAGAAGGAGGTCGTTACCCGACGTTCTCAGCACGATCTCGATAAAGCGGAAGATAGAGCACATGTGGTCGAGGGTCTCATTAAAGCGTTGAATATTCTCGATGAAGTGATCGCGGTCATTAAGGCCTCGAAAAACCGTCAGGATGCTCAGAATAATCTCGTTGCCACATTCGGTTTCTCTGAACGTCAAGCTGATGCGATTCTCATTCTCCAATTGTACCGCTTAACGAATTTAGAGATTGGCTCTTTGACGAAGGAAATGGATGAATTACATAAGCTGATCAATTACCTTCGATCTATATTAGCTAGTGATCGTAAGCTTATGTCCGTTATTAAAGATGAACTAGCTGAAATCCGTAAGGAATTCGGAATCGCAAGACGTTCATCGATCCAAGGACAAATCGAAGAAATAAAAGTGAATTTGGAGGTCATGGTAACCTCTGAGGATGTGTATGTGACCTTCTCCAATGAAGGATATATCAAACGTACGAATAAATCCTCGTTCACACGCTCTGGTGGAGAGCTAGATGCTACTGGAGTCAAGGAAGGAGACTATATCCGACGATTGATCGAAGTGAATACACTTGAGAATTTGCTATTGTTCACCAAGAAGGGACAATTCTATGTATTACCGGTTCATCAAATTCCTGAGCATAAGTGGAAGGACAATGGAACAGCGATAGTTAATCTCATTCCTTTGCCTAAGGATGATAAGATCATTCGAATCCTGACCGTGAAGGATTTCGAAGGTCCAGACCGCTCACTCGTATTCGTTACTCGCAATGGTCAGGTCAAACGGACGGAGCTCAAGGAATATATGACGAATCGTTCGGTTGCTATTGCAGCAATCAAGTTGAATGGTCAGGATGAAGTCATTGATGTTCAAGAGAGTGATGGCAACAAGGAGCTTCTGTTAGTCACGAAGAACGGCATGGCTATCCGATTTAAGGAGCAAGAGGTTAACCCAATGGGACGCATAGCAACAGGTGTTAGAGGGTTAATACTGAAAGCTGGCGATGAAGTAGTTTCTGCGTTATGGGTAGAAGGAGAGGAAGGCGAAGTGATCGTAGTGTCCGATATGGGCTTCGGTAAACGATCACTATTACTGGATTATCCGATTCAAGGTAGAGGCGGCAAAGGCATACAAACGTTCGAATTCAAGGATGGTAAGCGAGTGCGCCCGAATGGTACGGAATTGTTCAAGGCATTGTTCGTGAAAGAAAGCCATGATATAAGAGTTATCTTATCCGAATTTCCTCCAGTCGTTGTATCGACTGAGCGATTCCCTATTGAGGATCGCAAATCCTTAGGTAAAGGGATTATCAGCTTAGGTAAAACGGAGAGAATAGAAGATATTATACCGTTATAGGACAGGTGAAATACCTAATAGACCATCAGGGATTTTGAGGCTGATGGTTTTTTATTAGCAAGTTATGAAATAATATTTCATAAAGTTGTTTACAAAACGAAACATTATTATATATAATAAGGGCACAAGATGATTTTTGGGTTGTAAGGAGCTGAATGCGGTGCTAAAAGGCGGTTTAATAAGCATAAGGGAAGCGTTGAGTACATTAAAGCCAACTGAACGGAAGGCGGCTCAGTATATTCTTGACTACCCCGAGCAAGTGGTGAAGTTCTCCGTACAGAAGCTAGCTGAAGTAACCGGTGTGAGTGAGGCTACTATCGTTAGGCTGTCCCGTTCGACTGGTTGCAAGGGTTTTCAAGATCTGAAGCTGAGAATTGCTGCAGACTTATCGCAAAATCCACAGAATATGGATTCTTATCAGGAAATTCAAATTGACGGATCAACTGAAGATTTAATTACTTCAATGTCTCATAATAATATTGTCTCGATTCAGGATACATTGACTGTGTTATCAGTGGAGAGCGTGGGAAGTGCAATAGAACTGTTGAAGAATGCACGAAAAATATGTATTTTCGGAGTCGGTGCTTCGGCCATCATTGCCGAAGACTTTAAGCAAAAGCTAACTCGGATTAACCGCTGGTGTGAAACCGGGTTAGGATTTGATGCTCAAGCTACACTCGCTGCCAATCTAGTGGAGGGGGATGTCGCTTTTGGTATCTCGTATTCAGGAAAGACCGAGGACATTATCAGATCGTTAACAATTGCCAAGGAGAGTGGCGCAGAAGTCATTTCTCTGACAAAATTCGGTTCTAATCCAGTTGCCGAAGTGGCTGATATCAATCTATTCATCAGTTCTTTGGAGAAGAGCATCCGTAGCGGTGCTATGGCATCACGCATTGCCCAATTGAACGTCATCGACATTCTATATGTAGGCGTTGCCAGTGGAGACTATGAACAGAGCATTCAAGCATTGGAAAAGACGCGGAATGCCGTACGTATAGCCAAGCGCAATGGTTGAATATGATGAATTGGTGCAAGGCTGGGTTAGGGATAGAAAAATTCCTGGCGCCGTTCTAGATATTACAGCCAAAGAAGGTTTTCGTTACTGTAAAGCATATGGTGACTACGATACTGGAATAGGTGCCCGTCAAGATTTTAGTGTAGATACCCTTTTCGATTTGGCGTCTTTAACAAAAGTAATAGCTACCTTACCCGCAATCTTAATGTTGGTTGCTGAGAAAAGACTGAGCTTGGATGATTGGGTACAGAAATATATTCCCGCATTCCGCCATAGTCAAATTAGTATCAGACATTTACTTAATCATACATCTGGCTTGCCAGCAGATCTTCCTTACCAACCAAGATATATGGTAAATCGACAAGTAATCCATGAGATTTGCGAATTGGAGTTAGTTGTCGAACGACCCGGAGAATATGTATTGTATAGCGATCTGGGATTAATCCTATTAGGCCACATCATCACTATAATAACGCGGGAGCGGTTAGATCATTATATGAACAGAGTGTTATACACACCCTTAGGTATGAACGACACGATGTTTAGGCCCGACGAATTTCTTCGAGAGAGAACAGCACCAACAGAATTCGTTGATGGAGCATATATCCATGGTAAGGTGCATGATGAGAAAAGTTTTCATCTAGGCTCTATAAGCGGAAGCGCCGGTTTATTCTCTACTGCCGATAATGTGGCACGATATGCCCGTTGCTGGCTTTATCCAGATGATCAGACAAACATCCCGCCCATACTGATGCAGGAATGTCTGATCAATCCAAAGGATAACCGTGGATTAGGCTGGGAGATCTGGTCTGGGCAGGGAAGGGTTCCAAGCTGCGGTATCCATTGGTCTCCAGGCAGCTTCGGTCATACTGGATTTACGGGAACCAGTGTTTGGATCGATCCCCATCGTGAATTAATCGTTGTGTTTCTGACGAATGCGCTTTATTACGGTAGAGGCAATTCGATCAGAGAGCTACGCCCTCTTTTACATGATTCGATTTATACCTCGTTATATGGGGTTTAAATATAGCTTTAGAAGTCTATTCTGCACTTTAAAAATTGGGGAGGAAATGACAATGAAGAGAAGAACACAGCTAATCTTAATCGCATTGGTTATCATGGCCATAATGATTGCGGGATGTAGCAGCAACAATGAAGCGAATGCAGTCAATCAATCTGGCAATAACAACAAGGGTGGAACGCAGGTTGATGAGAAAGTTGATGAGAAGGGCCAGACCGAGAAGGTGAAGCTAACAATTGGTAGCTGGAGAACCGAAGATACTGAGGCATATAATAAAATCATTGCAGAGTTTACGAAGAGCAACCCTAATATTGAGATTGAATTTAAGCCTACTAAGAACACAGAGTACAATACTGTGCTCAATACAGCGCTCCAGACCGGCGGAGGTCCAGACATTATTCATCTACGTCCATATGCCGCAGGTAGACAACTGGCAGATGCAGGATTTCTAGAGCCAATTGATGGTATAAAAGGATTGGATATTTTTGCTAAGGAAACACTAATTGCAGCCACAGGCAGCGATGGTAAGGTGTATGGTGTTCCTACCGTGTTCAGCTCCACACAGATTTTTTATAACAAAAAGTTATTCCAGCAGCATGGTATTCAGGTACCAAAAACATGGGATGAATTATTAAAAGCAGCGGATACATTAAAGGGAAATAATATAGTTCCATTTGCCTTCGGATCTAAGGAAGGCTGGCTTCTTTCTTTGACACACGGAATGGTAGGTCCTAGCCATTATGGTGGAACTGATTTTGTGAATAAAGCAACATCGGGTGAAACTAATTTTGCCAGTAAGGAATTTATAGCTTCATTACAGGCATTGAAGGACCTTACCCCATATTTCCCTGATAATTATATCGGTCTTGGTATGGATGATATTCGTAATTTGTTTGTTACTGAACAAGCAGGTATGTTTGTAATGGGAGACTGGGAGCTTGCTGTGATGCAGAAAACAAATCCGGATTTGGATATTGATCTATTCCCGGTTCCACCAGCTACAGCTGATGGCGAAGCTTCAGTAACCGCTTGGGTTGATGGTTCATTCGCTGTAAATGCCAAGTCTGCTAATAAAGAGGCAGCGTTGAAATTCCTAGAGTATATGACAACGAAGGAGTTTGGCACACTGGTTGTTAATGAATTGAAAAAACCTAGTACAATTGCAGGTGTAACTGCGAATGATCCACTTGTAGCTAAGATATCCGAATACGCGAATTCGATATCCACACCTTATATGTTTGTCGTACATTTCAATTCAGGAAACCCAACTTCAAAGGCTACTTTGGAAACCTCTTTACAGGGTATGTATCTGAATGAGTTAACACCAGAGCAAGTTTCAGATGCGGTACAGAAAAGTGTAGACTCCTGGTTTAAACCTGCTCAATAATTAAATGTGAATTCATAAGAATAATAAATGAAGATGCAAAGGCGGCGAGAGCATGGATAATCACACAAAGTTGATCAAATGGCAAAAGGGGATTGTCCATCTCTTCCCTCTTCCCGCACTCGTTATTTACACGATCTTCATCGTATACCCCATTTTGGCTGCGTTCAGCTATAGTTTATATGACTGGAAAGGACTCCGAAAGGGAGCCTTTATCGGGGTAGATAATTTTATTGCTTTATTCACGAAGGAGCCATTTAACCATCTATTCTGGAATGCCTTGTGGAATAATGTTTATTACTTCGTGCTCGAAATGATAGTACAGAACGGAATTGCTTTTATTCTGGCTTATATTATCTATTCTAAAATCAAAGGCTTTGCATTTTTCAAAATCGCTTTCTTTATTCCACGATTATTGTCCGTTATAGTAGTTGGATTTCTCTGGAAGCTCATTCTAAATCCGAATAATGGTGTACTTAATACATTATTGAAGAATGTTGGACTGGAATCATGGGCTCGACCGTGGCTTGGAGATCCGGATACAGCGCTGACCACGATTATTCTAGTCAATAGCTGGTTCGGTATAGGTTTTTCTATGCTCATCTTTCTGGCTGGTCTGCAATCCGTTTCTCAGGAGATTATTGAAGCGGCTAGAATCGACGGGGCAACCAGATTAAGATTAATTATTAATATTATTATTCCCATGATGAAGCAATCGTTTATCATCGTAACTGTCTATACATTTATTCATGCTTTTGAGGCTTTTGAACTCGTATACGCAATGGAAGGCTCACAAGGAGAACCGTATTATTCTACGGATACACTCGCTATCTTCTTCTACCGCATCGCCTTCGGGGGTGCTGGTGGAGGCGATTCAGTTGCAATTGGATTAGGCTCTGCACTCGCTGTTGTGTTATTCTTTATTATCGCTAGTCTTTCGGCTGTATTCTTGTATGCTGTGAATCGAAAAAAAGTTCAGTATTAGAGCTTGTTTAATAAAATGTATGTTTTTGAACAAGCTCTATTAAGCAAACACCTCATTGTCACCGTGTTTATTTACGAACAGGAGAGATACAGGATGAGATCAGGTATAAGGGTTCGTGTTGGACAATACATGACGGCATATGTGCTGGCATTTGTTAGTCTTTATCCAATTTTCTTAATGCTGTCTTCTTCCCTTAAGACGAATATTCAAATTTTACAAAACCCACTGGGACTGCCAACCCATATAAGCTTTGAAGCGTACGGTAAACTCCTTGATCAGCTTCCTTATCTCAAATATATGATGAATAGTATTCTCGTCAGTACCATTTCCGTGCTTCTAATACTAGTATTGGGTTCCTTAGCTTCCTTCTACATTGCCCGATATGCATTTAAATGGAACCCAGCGCTGTTCTTCTACTTCCTGCTCGGAATGATGATCCCAATTAAGTTAGGTATCGTTCCGCTATTCTTATTAATGAAGCAGCTTGATCTTCTGAACTCATTATGGTCATTGATGTTTGTATATACAGCGATAGGTATTCCGTTATCAATATTGATACTGACCGGCTTCTTCAAGACAATGCCGAAAGAGCTGGAGGAGGCAGCGAGAATAGATGGCTGTCAGGATATAAGAGTGTTCTGGCATATCCTGCTACCTTTAATGAGACCTGCTCTAGGCACAGTAATGATTATTAACTTGATTACAGTATGGAATGAATTTTTCTTCCCACTCATCTTCATACAAGATGAAGTGAAGAAGACAATTCCTGTTGGTATGCTGACGTTGTTCGGGCAATATTCGACAGATTGGAGTGTGTTGTTCGCAGGGCTAACGTTATCATCATTGCCGATGCTCGTGATCTTCTTCATAGCATCCAAACAATTCATGGAAGGATTGACTGCTGGTGCTGTTAAATGATCGACGTTACATTGGTATTGATGGCGGCGGAACTAAAACCATATGTGTTCTAAGCGATGAACGCGGGGAAATTATGGCAGTATGCAGAGGCGAGGCAAGCAATGTGAAATCGAAGCCATGGGGTGAAGTTCAACAGGTTATAACTGGGCTTGTCGATGAGGCATTGAAGGTATCTGAAACCCATCTTACCCAACTCCATGGAATGTATCTGGGCCTAGCAGGCAGCGACCGTCCAGAGGATCGAAGTCGGTGGTTGGCGTTCCTTGCCACACAGTATCCAGCTCTTAACGGCAGAATAACCGTGAACAACGATGCGGTTACAGCACTGGCAACAGGAACTTGGGGCGGTAGAGGCATTGTATTGATCGCAGGTACAGGTTCGATCGCTTATGGTTTTATTCCGGAATCCGGGCAGTATATCCGAGTTGGAGGCTGGGGATATCTGCTTGGGGATGAAGGTAGTGGTTATGATCTCGGAAAAAAAGGATTAACTGCAATTATGAATGAATATGACGGTCGTGGACAGAGAACAGCCCTGACCGAATTGATTCTTGATCGACTGAAGTTTGAAGACCCTAGTAAACTGATTACTCACTATTATGAAAGTGAGAATATCCGGAAGGAAATCGCAGGAGCTTCACACGATGTGCTACTCGCCGCTAGACTAGGTGATACAGTAGCATTAAAGATTGTGGATGAGGCTGTAGAGGAGCTTTCACTTCTGGTTGAAACAGTGAATTCTAAGATGTGTAAGGATGATGTAAAAGCACTACCAGTTATTCTAAGTGGTGGTTTATTCTCAAACGAGTTATTCGTTGACCGATTTAGGAATGTTCCTACGATGAGAAAGTACTCTGTTGAGCATCTTACTCTACCACCGGTTATTGGTTGTATACTACTAGCATTGATTCAAGCAGGACATACCATCACAGAAGAAATAAAAGAGCGGATAAGGAGTCATTGGTACGAGAAGGAGGGGCTATACCATGAAACAGGAAATCAAACATAATCTCACTACCGAACAGAGAAATGAGAAAACCTCTCAATTGGACCAATTGAGCGTATGGGATATTATTGAGGTCATGAATCGTGAAGATCAGACAGTGGCATACTCCGTTCAACAGGCGCTCCCACGAATCTCTGTAGCGATTGAACGTATCGTGGAAGTCATCCAGCAAGGCGGAAAGCTTTATTATATTGGTGCGGGAACCAGCGGAAGGCTGGGAATTCTGGATGCCTCCGAATGTCCACCTACCTTCGGTGTTGGTTATGATTTAGTAATAGGAATCATTGCTGGTGGTGAACAGGCTATCATGAAGGCGATTGAGAATGCTGAGGATAATCATGAAGAGGGAGCACGAATTATAGCTGCTCAGATAACAGCTAAAGATGTAGTTGTTGGTATTACAGCTAGCGGAGTAACACCCTATGTAATCGGTGCAATGATTGAAGCAAACCGCATAGGTGCAGTCACCGTAGGCATATCTTGTAACAAAGAAGCACCATTAAGCTCAGTAGTTGAGTTTCCAATTGAAGTGCCGGTAGGAGCTGAGATTATTACAGGATCGACAAGATTAAAGGCAGGAACAGCGCAAAAAATGGTATTAAACATGATTACAACTGCAGCAATGATAAAGCTTGGTAAGGTATATGGAAACCTAATGGTTAACATGCAAGCAACAAATCAAAAGCTGCGTGATCGTGTTGTGCGTATTATTGCTGACGCAGCTGATGTTGATCTGGAAACTGCACAAGGCTATTGTGAGCAATCCCAAGGGGATGCGCGTGCAGCTATTCTGATGATCAGATATAAAATCAGTTATAATCAGGCTATGGATGCTTTACAGCTTGCTAATCAACACTTTGGTCATGCCATGTTGTTACTAGAGGAGTAATTAATTAAACTTAGAATTTCTTGTAGGGAAAGCCTAGCGGTGAAAATACGCTAGGTTTTTAT
>JBBDTA010000102.1:0-16983 GCA_040904605.1 Paenibacillaceae bacterium | reverse complement strand
AACTTAGAATTTCTTGTAGGGAAAGCCTAGCGGTGAAAATACGCTAGGTTTTTATTAGGTTTTTATGTCGATTAATGTCTTAAATTATTAATTGTATTAAACTTTATTTTTTGGGACTAGGGTGTTATAATTCTCCTTGAGATATGATGTATCATATAGATTGAATTAAAGGGAGAGAGTGCCATGAATTCATATGATTTTGCTAAGGTGTGGTTTAAGGTTACACGTGATATGAAGGTACATATGGATGCTCAGTTGGCGCCAACTTTAACGGAAAGTCAGTTGAATGTTCTCGAATTCATCATGAATCATGACCAGGTGAAGCCGTCGGATTTAACCGACTTTCTAGCCACAACGCCTGCAGCGATTACGACGTTAATGGATCGTATGGAGAAGAGCGGATTAATTGTCAGAGAGAGAGATACGCATGATCGACGTATTGTGTGGCTAAGGCTCACTCAGAAGGGCGAAGCCGAAGGACGAAGAGGGCTGCAGGTTCGTCAGGATTTCTTAGAGCAGTATCTGGGTCGCATCTCTACACATAATCAACAATTACTCGTTTACTTGTTAGGGAAAGTATCCTCGCTATGAAGCTGCGAGCATTATGGAAGCTGGACATTTGCATCGACAACCATGGATTCCAGATGTGAAGAAGCTTCTAGGTAATAGGCTTCGATTCGCTTATAGTCCTTTGGCATGAGTAAATCGTCATTCCGCCCAGATAGGGTAGCTTCCAGTGGTAATACACGATATTGTAACTTCCCGCTTTTTTGATACTTATGTACATAGGTTGGAATAGCTTTGACGTACATTAATTCAACGGTTAAATCAGGGTAATGCTTGCGTATCCCCACCTCGAATATGACACCGACATCAGTTGGTTTATTGCGGTTTAAGAAACGATCTTGATTAGATATAAAATTCCCCATTGAGTAGATGACTACACCTTTTTTGTGAACTCCCTCATCTGTTGTTACATCTACAATCTCATAAGGCTGTATGACATGTGGGTGACTGCCCAATATGATATCGGCACCTGCATGGAATAGCATATCTACGAGGAGCTGTTGCTCCTCAGATGGTTGGGAATGATATTCGTTACCGAAATGTAAGGCTACCGTAATAAGCTCTGCACCTAACTCGCGTGCTTTGTTGATATCTGCCTTCATTCGCGTCTCATCGATTAATGAAACCAAATATGGCTTGCCCTCAGGGATAGGAATCCCGTTCGTTCCGTAGGTATAGGCAAGGATAGCCATAGCAACATCCTGATGAGTAACCATCGTAATCACTTCGGCTTCCTCTGGTGAGGCAGCTGTTCCGACGGGGATAAGTCCCCGAGATCGTAAATTGCCTAAGGTAAGTAGAATACCCTTCTCCCGGCGGTCGAGTGAATGGTTATTCGTCGTTGTTATAATATTAAAGCCTGCTAGCTTTAAGGAATCAGCAAGCTCGGGAGGTGCGTTAAATTCGGGAAATCCCGTATAACGAAGATCAGCTCCGGCTAGAGGTGTCTCTAAATTCCCAATGACCCAATCCCCTTGTAAGAAAGGAGCAATCTCTGTAAAGAACGAATCGAAATTATAGGTTTTGGATGCAGCATTATAGCCCGATTTCGTTTGCGGGAGATGCATCATGATATCACCGACAGCGATCAGCTTAGCTTCTGTATAATAAGGCTCTGGTTCGATCACAGGTGGTTCTGCATCGTCATAAATTGGATTCGGTTCAGGCTCCATCTGGTTGTTCTGCGCAGTATCAATGAGAGGTAGTTTGGATATGTTCGTACAAGCAATCAAAGTTAGAACAATGATCACTAGAATGAAGCTATTCTTCATGAATAATCGTAATAATGTAAGCTTCATATATTAATCCTCGCTATGATAAATAGATTCCGACCACAAGCTCCATGGGTTCTCGTTAGGAGGAAGTGCATTGAAGGTTAACGTCTCCTTGGAGGTTGGATGGGCAAAGCTTAGCATAGTCGACCACAGAGCTAATTGTTGGCCTAGTTTGTTCACATTAGCACCATATTTCTGATCTCCGAATAATGGACAGCCGATGGAGGACATCTGCACACGAATCTGATGAGGTCTCCCTGTAAGTAGATCAATTCTCACAAGGCTGAATCGATCATGCTGTCCAATGACACGATAATTTAATCTAGCTTCCTTGGCTTCCTTGTTCTGAACCGAAGCTGTCTTGACCGTATTCGTTGCTGAGTCCTTGATGAGATAGTGCTGAAGAGAACCAGTAATCGCATCAGGCCTTCCGTGAATTACCGCATAGTAGTGCTTCTTCATAAGATGTGTGCGAATTTGGTCGCTTAAACGAGCGGCACTCTTAGAGGTTTTGGCGAATACCATCACACCTCCAGCAGGTCGGTCCAATCGGTGAACAAGACCGAGGAATACTTGACCAGGCTTGCGATGTCGATGCTTTAAATCCTCCTTGAGCAGCGTCAATAGATCAGGATCGCCCGACTCATCTTCTTGGGTAGGAACATTCACTGGTTTAACGATAACAAGCAGGTGATTATCTTCATAGATAACTGGAATATGACTGTGATGTTCAATATCCGATCTCAAGCCTTATTCCTCCCAACGAGCTGTTGTTCCTGCAGGTAATGTGATCCCTGTTGCGGTTACTGGAAGCCCAATGTCGCCACTCTGAATAGAGCCACTAAAGCGATTTTTCATCGTTAAGTTAAGCATATTATCTAATACTGTAGCTGATAAGCCAGTTGTGTAAGAATTGATGAGGAAGAACAAAGGCTTGTTCGACATGATCTGCATGCATGATTCTACGAATGGGTAGAGACTGGTTTCAAGCTTCCACATCTCACCTGCAGGGCCTCTTCCATAGGAAGGAGGGTCCATGATAATCGCATCATAGGTACTTCCTCGACGTTGTTCTCTCTGCACGAATTTGAAGACATCATCGGTTATATAACGAACTGTCCGGTTTTTCAATCCGGATAATTCAACATTCTCCTTGGCCCATTGAACCATCCCTTTAGCGGCATCCACATGACAAACCTCTGCGCCAGCGTAGGCGGCTGCTACTGTTGCACCACCCGTATAGCCGAACAAATTAAGAACCTTAATCGGTCTTCCCGCAGCAGAGATTTTCTCCATAATCCAGGACCAGTTCACCGCTTGCTCAGGGAATAGCCCTGTATGCTTGAAATTTGTCGGATGAACATGGAAGGAAAGGTCATGATATCGAATCGACCAACGATCGGGTATGGATTTATTGAACTCCCACTGTCCACCGCCTGAAGAGCTTCTTATATATCTCGCATCGGCTTTCGTCCATAATTTATGATTGATGATAGGCCAGATTACCTGAGGATCAGGTCGACGCAGGGTAACCTTGCCCCAACGCTCCAGCTTCTCTCCATCACCTGTGTCTATACATTCATAGTCGTTCCAATCTTCAGTTATATACATAAGTAACCTTCTCTCTATAGAATTCCTTATCGCTCATGGATATTCTACAGCATTCAGCAAGAAAATATAAGTCAAACCTGAATCGAGATACATGAATAACAAATAAATATGAAACAATAATGAAAAATAAAGAAGACGGTGAATACACTTGCGGCATCTTCTGCTTATTGATCTACATTCAGCATTGGCTCGAAGGTTGGAAATTTCTCTTCTTTTTGAAAAGGTTGAGGTAGTGCAAGTAAGAGATGGAAGAGAGGCACTTATACGTTACCGTGAATCATCATGGGATATGGTTGTAATCGGGGAGGATAAAAATTCTTCAAACGTAATATCTGCATTAATTAAACTTCGATCATTAGATATAACCGTTCCAATCATAACGATCATTCATTCAGTTCACTCGAAAGACCGTGTTAGGATGTTCTACCTAGGAGCGAATGACGTGCTATCACATCCTTATCATATCGAAGAATTAGTTGTGCGAATTATCAATTTGCTTAATCTCAGCACAAGCCATCAAGCTCATGGCAGCAGTGTAGAAGTGGATGAGCTGCTCATTGACACTAGGAATCGATTGGTGTTTCGACAAGAAGAAGAGATACAACTAACACCAACTGAATATGATTTGTTGTTGTTCTTATCCAAAGAAGCAGGGAGGGTGCAATCCAGAGAGAACATCCTGTATGAGGTCTGGGGCTATGAATTTCATGGGAACACGAATATCGTTGACGTGTATATTCGATACTTGCGTATAAAGATAGATAAAGGGCATAAGAAGAAGTTGATCAAGACTGTCAGAGGAGTTGGCTATATGATCTCAGCATAATATTAAGCTAGATGACGAGGAAACCGCTCATACGAGCGGCTCCTACCCATAACATTAGCGAATAACTCTACGTGCTGTTTTGTAATGATTTTTCCAGAAAGTAGAGTTTAGCTTAGACATTGTAACACCAACACCCTTCTTGTAGGTATGAAGAATGTTTCCGTTCCCTGCATAGATGGCAACATGCGCTATCTTACCTCTGGAGCTAGAGGTTGAGAAGAATACGAGATCTCCTTTTTTGAGATTACTCTTAGCAACATAGAATCCCCGTTTAGCTTGATCTTTGGATGCTCTTGGCAAATAAATTCCTTTTTTGGCATATACCCTTTTTGTGAAGGATGAACAATCAAATACACGCGTTGTACTTGTGGATGCTCCATATTGATAAGGTCTACCCCAATAAGATTTACCGATAGAGATAATTGCATTAGCTGTGGATACAGAGTAAGCTGCTTCTGCCTTCTGAGGCAGGATAGTGACTGTTGCGGTGAAGAAGAGAGAAAAGCTCAATGCGAATGCAATAATACCCTTGCCAATATTTCCGATCATGGTGATAATAACCTCCTAGAAAGAATTTTTGAAAATCGTATGCCAAGTTGTTGAATGCTTGTATGTTTTACAGTATAACAAAGTGAAAATTTGAACTATTTACCAGCTATGTAAAAAATCTTTGATATACTTGGAGTTACGTAGAATTATTAGAAATAAATTAGAATTACAATGAAAATGAACACTTGACACAATTTATCCAGTAATAATAGGGGAATACATCTTGAATTAAAATTTTTAAAAGGATATTATATAAGTAGTTTCAGGTTGTACGTACAAGTTAATTTTTGATTAAAAATTTCAGGAGGAATTATCAATGATACTCACAAAACAGCAAGTTTTCTGGTTCATTACAGGTAGTCAGCATCTATATGGTCCAGAAACATTACAGCAAGTAGATGAACATTCGAGATTAATAACTGATGGCTTAAACCGAGATGAGAAGGTTCCATGTAAGGTTATTGTAAAACCCGTTGTGAAAACTTCTGAGGAAATTCGTGCAATATGTATTGAAGCTAACTCGGATGAGACTTGCGCAGGAATCATAACTTGGATGCATACTTTCTCACCGGCCAAGATGTGGATTGCTGGGTTGACTGAGCTTCGCAAGCCATTATTACACTTACATACTCAATTCAATCGCGATATTCCGTGGGAAAGCATTGATATGGATTTTATGAATCTGAATCAATCCGCTCATGGTGATCGTGAATATGGATTTATCGGAGCAAGAATGGGAGTAGCGCGCAAAGTTGTTGTGGGATATTGGGAGGATCCTGAAGTACGCAGCCGGATCTCCGGTTGGATGAGAACCTCACTGGCAATCACGGAAGGTCGTACACTTAAGGTTGCTCGTTTCGGCGACAATATGCGTCAGGTTGCAGTTACCGAAGGAGATAAGGTTGAAGCGCAGATAAAATTCGGTTGGTCTATTAACGGTTATGGTATTGGTGATCTTGTAGCTAGAATGAAGGATGTTTCAGAATCTGCAGTGAAGGCTCTGCTTGATGAGTATACGGAGCTCTATGATATATCCACTGAAACGCGCTCGAACGCAGCTAAATGGGATTCTATTGGTGAGCAAGCTCGTATTGAGCTTGGTATGAAGGCTTTTCTCGAAGAAGGTGGATTTGGCGCATTCACAACCACCTTTGAGGACCTACACGGTATGAAGCAGCTTCCAGGACTTGCTGTTCAACGACTAATGGGAGCGGGATATGGTTTCGCTGGTGAAGGAGATTGGAAAACCGCTGCTATGGTTCGATTGATGAAAGTGATTGCGGGAAATGTAGGAACTTCTTTCATGGAAGACTACACGTATCACATGGAACCGGGCAATGAGCTCGTCTTAGGTTCACACATGCTAGAGATTTGCCCGACTATAGCGGACACTCGTCCCAAATTAGAGGTCCATCCACTAGGGATAGGCGGTAAAGCGGATCCAGCTCGGATGGTTTTCGATTGTAGAGCCGGTGCTGCACTGAATGCTTCACTGGTTGATATGGGTAACCGGTTCCGACTGATCATTAATCAAGTGGACGCAGTTAAGCCTGTTCATGACATGCCGAAGCTACCAGTAGCGCGTGTACTATGGAAGCCGCAGCCTTCGTTGCGCGATGCAGCTGAAAGCTGGATCCATGCTGGTGGTGCCCATCATACTGTATTCTCTTATGTAGTAACGACAGAGCAGCTTGTGGATTGGGCCGAGATATCCGGTGTGGAATGTGTCATCATTGACAAAGATACTTCAACCTATAAATTCCGCAACGAGCTAAGATGGAACGATATGTATTGGAGAATGAAATAAAGCGAGCGGACAAAGCACGAACCGGAGGAGCCTGTCAGCATGGGCTCTTTTTTGGTTTTTTCAGCTACTCATTTAGAGTGGGAATATTAATTATTGTCTTTATTTCAACATTTTACGTATAATTAATGTAATTCAAACGAGGAGTGAGATATGGATATGGAACTTAAATATCAATATAACAAGGATGTTATACACATTAGTGAAACACCGAATGATTTGGATGTAGAGTTCGAAATTAAGATTCTAGAGGAAAAGAATTGGGCGGGAATGAAGGAATTACAGAGGAAGTTTGAGGAGAATAAGGTATATACTGATGTGTTATTCTATCCATTTGAAAACCATCACTACCGAGTTATCGTTCGCCGAGATTACTATGTCGATTTTATACTGGAATTGTTGAGACATCATCTATTAGAAAGCGCCAAATGGATTTAACAACAATTTAAGAGCAACCATGTAACCATGAGGAAAAAAGCCTTCTAAGAAAGCTTTTCACTCATGGTTTTTATGTTCTATTATTCGTCCAGAGAGTGAGTGGATCATCGTCGTTGTTCTCCTATCCGGAGTACGGTACTGAAGCTGTACGACATAAATAAGTGGTGTTCCTGGAAGTGTCGTCAAGTAATAGGTTTCCACTTTCGGTTCATTTGCAAGCTCCCATTGAACTCCTGCTTTAGCTTTTTCAACTGCCTTCTTCTTGGAAAATGCCGGATGCATTGGGCGGTTATATAGCTGTTTCTCTAAATCAGGATGTATGGTGCCCTCTACCCGCCGGATAACACCATCGATATCCATGCTAACGACAAGCAAATCTCCCCATACGGGTGTACCGAATAGCAGGCGTTGAATATGTACATGAATGATGTCATGACTTCGTTCAACTTTGATGATTTTTATATCACGGTTTGGATTTCTAAGCCCATAAATGGACTTCACTTGCTTTAGAAATTCATAAGTAATCCACTCTGGTGAATGCTTGGATGGACGTGACAAAGCCCCGGTTAGTAGAGAGGGGGTGTTCGTTTGTTTATTCCATTCGACTTGCAATGTGCCGCCGCTTTTCTTGTCTAAACTTTGTATCGACCATTTACTTTGAGGTAGTTCATTGGCTATTGCAAATAAATTAGGTGAGATAAACAGTGAGGTCACCATGACCATGGTGAAGATAAGCACTTTACGCATCCAACCAATTCCTCCTTTCACGGTATTTAATGGGTATTTTGGGCAAATAGTTTATAGAGTATTCAATGAACGAAATTTTTTGTAGGTGTTGCGATTTTCTTGAAGTGCCAAATGTGATGTGTATCACATCGTCGTTGTTGTCAAAACAGTAATATAGAGGAGTTAAGGAAAAAATGAATATTTTGGAGGCCAAAGGCATTGAATATCCCACAAATGCAAATTGCTCATATGAAACCAAGGGTACCTATTATGCAAGGAGGAATGGGTGTTAGTATCTCTCTGAGTGGGCTGGCTGCCGCTGTAGCTAATGCAGGAGGAATTGGTATTATTTCGGGCACGGCTCTTCCTATTGATGTGCTTAGAGATCACATCCGTAAAGCAAGAGAACTTACAAAGGGTTTAGGTTATATAGGGGTCAATGTATTGTTTGCAATGAAAGATTTTGCTGAAACGATTAAAGCAGCAATGGAAGAAAAGGTGGACTTTATTATTTCTGGCGCTGGATTTTCTCGAGATATGTATAGTTGGGGAAGGGAATATCAGGTGCCGGTCATTTCCATCGTCTCGTCAGCCAAGCTTGCCAAGCTAGCTGAAAAACTAGGCGCTGCCGCAGTTGTTGTGGAAGGTTTTGAAGCTGGTGGTCATCTCGGGACGGACAGGCCATTATTCGATATTCTACCTGAAGTCGTGGAGGCAGTGAATATTCCTGTTATCGCGGCTGGAGGTATCCTTCATGGAGAGGATATAGCCAGAGCCATTCAAATGGGTGCTGTTGGCGTACAGATGGGATCTCGGTTTGTTGCAAGCGTAGAATGTGATGCTCACCCGTCCTTCAAGCAAATGTATGTGGATTGTAAAGAGGGTGACACTATTCTAGTAAAAACTACGGTCGGTTTGCAAGGTCGTGCGATTAAAAACCGCTTTACTGAGAAGATCAGTGGGGATAATAAATTAAAAATAGATAAGTGTCATGATTGTCTTAAAAATTGTTCATATCGATTTTGTACGTTGGATTCATTACTTAAGTCTGCAACTGGGGATGTTGAGAATGGGTTAGTATTTGCTGGTGTAAGAGTTCATGAAATAAATAACATTCTACCCGTACAAGTGATTATGGACACAATTATGGAAGAATATAATCTATGCTGAAGAAGTGAGGTGGTTAGTTTGCAACAGAGTGAAACTGAAACGTTGTTCGAAGCCATCGGTGGAGCGGAAACGATACAGAAACTGGTTAAGGCATTCTATCCAAAGGTATACCGTGACCCAGACTTATCACCCTTATTTCCAGATGGTGTTGAGGATATCATGCGCAAGCAATATATGTTCCTTACTCAATTTACCGGCGGCCCGCCGTTATATTCCGATCAGTACGGGCCACCACAGATGCAAAGACGTCATTTGGCTTTTGAAGTTACACCACGAAGAGCACAAGCATGGCTGAGATGTATGAAAGAAGCGATGGATGAGATCGGAATCTCAGGGCATCCAAGGCAGTGGTTTTATGAGCGGTTGACTCAAGTAGCCGGTATTATGGTGAACACGGAAGAACATAGCGAGATAGATGCATCAGAATAAGCTTAGTAACTATGATAATCAGCTTGACGATGGGCGTAAACACTCCTGTATACGGTGGGGTGTATTTCGCTTGCAACGTAACAACTTTTTCGGAAAAATCTAGACCGGCGAGCAGCCCATTTGTTCCATTGTACAAATATTCCTTCCCTGAGATTGTGATTTGGGTCACATAGGCACTAATTATCCAGTGCTAGAATGGGATTGTGATAAATACCGGTAGAGAGGTGTATATATGGAACAAGAGAAGATTGAAATCCGATCTCATAGCATGGGGCTGGATATTGTATTTATGGTAACCGGTGGAACAGCTCATATTGGCGCGATGGCTACAGCATATGTAACCGAAGATCGTACCGTTCGCACGGAAGTTCTATCTCTTCCCGGTCACCGGGAGGGGGAATTGGCTGCCGAGCTTGCCCAGATGGCTTCTCTTGCACTTGAACGAACAGTCGCCGTACTGGTGGGCATTCATCTTCATCAACCGACCAAGCAGGATATTGAGACTATCGTTGTGGAAGCTAATAGACAAATGAGACACGTTCTCGATCAATGGAAAGATCGAACGGACTAGAGGAGTGCAGATTGATGAAACAGCTCGTTGACAAGTATGGCAGAGTTCACGATTATTTGCGCATTTCAGTAACCGATCGCTGTAATTTGCGCTGTGTATACTGCATGCCGGAGGAAGGAATGCAATTTGAACCGGGCAACCGCATCTTGACTTACGAAGAGATAACTGAAATCGTCAAAGTGTTAGCCCCTCTAGGCGTCAGAAAGCTGCGGATCACCGGAGGTGAACCGCTGGTCAGGAAAGGATTAGATCAGCTTATCGCTATGCTATCTAAGATTCCAGGGATTGAAGATATTGCTCTGTCTACGAATGGGATATACCTTGCTTCGTTCGCTGATGCGCTGAAGGATGCTGGTCTTACCCGAGTTAATATCAGTCTCGATTCTCTAAAGCCTGATAAATTTGCCACGATTACCAGAGGCGGTGATCTAAACAAGGTGTTAAATGGATTGCAAGCAAGTCGTCGAGTTGGGTTCAACCCAATCAAGCTGAATGTGGTGTTGATGAAGGGGATGAATGACGACGAAGTGGAGCACTTCTTGCGAATGACATACGAGGAAGAGATTCATATCCGGTTTATCGAATACATGCCGATCGGCTACGAAGGGAGTGGCTGGAAAGCGGGTTATTTGCCACTCGAGCACGTTCTGGAGACATGCGAGCGGTTGCGATGGAACTTTGCCCCTTGCGAGGATGTATTCGGCAATGGTCCGGCTAAAAGTTACAGAATCGATGGAGCGGCTGGAACATTCGGACTCATTCATCCGATCAGCGATCATTTTTGTAGCAGTTGCAATCGGTTACGTTTGACAGCAGATGGGAATATTAAACCTTGCCTATATTGGTCAGATGAATATAACGTTCGTAAGCATGTGGGTGACACGTCTGCGATTCAAGCTTTATTCCTCAAAGCATTGGACGGTAAACCTGAAACTCATGAAATGGCTAAAGCACTTTCCGGGGAACAACAAACCCATATCCCAACCATTCGACGCATGTCGCAAATCGGCGGTTAGATGTACCAGATCGCAACTAAATTACGAGTTTAAAGGAGAGATATTATGGGTAAGGTAGGTTGTGTAAGGAGAGGGATGCCTATATGAGAAGAAGAGTACAGTTGCCACTGCAATCATTTAGCTTGACTGCAGCTTTTATGGTTTGGGTGCTGATTTCGTCTTTATTACCTTATATTAAATCAGATATTCCCTTATCACCCGGCCAATTGGCATGGGTAACGGCAATTCCTGTTATTCTTGGTTCTCTATTGCGTATCCCTGTCGGATTCTTAACGAATCGCTACGGGGCTAGGAATATGTTTGTTATTGGATACGTGATATTAATGTTCCCCGTGTTATATCTGAGTTTCGCTCAATCGTTTATTGATCTTATGGTTAGCGGCTTTCTTCTGGGCATTGGTGGCGCTACTTTCTCCATTGGTGTGACATCATTACCAAAGTATTATCCTAAGGATAAGCAGGGTACGGTGAACGGAATTTATGGTATTGGCAATTTAGGAACTGCGCTTACAACATTCTCAGTCCCTTTTCTTGCGAATGTCTATGGTTGGCAAGTGACCGTCCGCTTCTACTTGATACTGTTAGGTTTTTTTGCTGTTCTGGTTTTCTTATTGGGAGATAGGAATGAGGAAAAGGTTAGAGTACCGTTTATGGGGCAAATAAAAAGTGTATACAGAAACCCGATCATTTGGTTTTTAAGTTTTTTCTATTTCATCACATTCGGGTCATTTGTTGCGTTTGCCTTATATTTACCTAATTTTTTTGTTAATCAATTTGAGCTCGATAAAGTGGATGCGGGCTTGAGAACAGCTGGATTTATTGTTCTGGCGACATTGATTCGCCCTATTGGCGGTTTCCTCTCTGATCGCTTTAATCCATATACCGTACTTATCGGTGTGTTTAGCGGATTAACGATTTCGGGGATTATTCTATCCTTCAGTCTGACGATGCCGCTCTTCACCGTAGGCTGTTTAACCGTGGCTGCTTGTGGAGGGGTTGGGAATGGCGCTTTGTTCAAATTGGTGCCGCAACATTTCCCTAAGCAGATGGGGATCGCGAGCGGAATTGTCTCTGCAGCGGGAGGGATCGGCGGTTTTTTCCCACCTCTCATCCTCACCATTGTCTTCGGCTTGACCGGTCATTATGCGATTGGTTTTATGGCATTGTCAGAAGCAGCATTGGCAAGCTTGATTCTGGTCGTTTGGTTGATCTTTATGGATCGATTGAAGCATGCTGGTCAATTATTGTAAGGGAGTGTTCGTAGATGTCAGGACCCGCACTTAAGCATTGGGATAGTCATTCTTCTATTCACGAGGCCGCATTGAACGAAGCTGCGGAATTAACCGAACTACTGCGTCAATGTATCACCAAACATGATTATGAGAAGGCTTTGGAAGTTGCGTACATAACCATAGAACATTGGGAAACGCGCACCTTGTGTCATGCAGAAGCAGAAGAAGAAGGTTTATACGTAGAATTAGTAGAACAGCATCCAGAAGTGAAAGAGACTATTATTGCGCTTACACGCGATCATTCACTCATGCGCTATTTGGCAATTGAAATCAAACAGATCTTGCAAGACCAAGGAAACTTTGACGAAGTACTGAAACGTTTCGATGCCATTATTCTCATTGATCTGTTACATAATAAAGCTGAAGAAAAGTTAGTCAAAGGGGAGTTGTTCACGATTGACTGAGGAACAGCCATTAAGACTTATCCATCCGAATTGTTATGAGCATTTATTAGAACAATTTTCTTTATTACATCTGCATCCCTATGATGTGAAGGCAAGTGTAATCGCGGGGGAAGGTGGATTCATCATTGTACTGCGATATGGGGAAGGACTGACGAAGTCGAAACAGCAATTTTTCGATGATGAAGCACTTGCCCAATTATCTGAACAAATCACTCTTTTCTATAAAGAAGTAGCTGAATTATGTAAGAAGCTGTTGATTGCCGATTATTACAAGTTGATTAAACCATAGATGAGAAGGAGGACATGATCATGGCATCGCTTGATGAGAAGGACATGCTTGCTCAAGATCAAGAGGATGTATTAGAAATTCTAAGAATGCGTTTCGAGGTCATTCCTGAAGGAATTGTAGCGAAAATTATGAGTATTCAGAAGCTTGACGAGCTACAACGACTTATTCTTGTGGCTGCGAACGCAACAGATTGGACAATTTTTCTTGAGGAACTACAGGAAGGTGAAGATTCATTCCGATTGCTAGGACAACGCTTCGATCCGATTGACCATAGCGCGAAGAAAGGGTGATCAAGGATGGCGAGAAAGGTTAGCAAGCTCCTAAGATCCTTCAAGCATCTGCAACGCGGTGAGCATATTAATGAAGGCTGGACGGAGGAGAATGTAAGATCCAGAGACTGGGAAGGCTTATATCGTGGGCGATGGCAGCATGATAAGGTTGTTCGTTCCACACATGGCGTCAATTGCACAGGCTCCTGCAGCTGGAAAATTCATGTGAAAGACGGCATTATTACTTGGGAAACTCAGCAAACTGATTATCCATCAACTGGACCCAATTTTCCTGAATATGAACCACGGGGATGCCCAAGAGGGGCAAGCTTCTCCTGGTATACATATAGTCCTATCCGGGTGAAATATCCGTACCTTCGCGGTGATTTGTACGAGATGTGGAAAGATGAACGTGCGCAAGGTCATGATGCCGTGCAAGCGTGGACGAATATTGTGAGTGATCCTCATAAACGTGCACGATATGTGAAGCAACGTGGAAGGGGAGGCTTCGTTCGGGCTGAGTGGCAGGATGTTTGCGAGATTATCGCAGCAGCCTCGATTTACACGATTCAAACCTATGGACCCGACCGGATCGCTGGATTTAGTCCGATCCCCGCGATGTCGATGGTTAGTTATGCGGCAGGTACCCGGTTCTTATCACTTATCGGTGGCACCATTCTCAGCTTCTATGACTGGTATGCTGATCTCCCGCCAGCTTCTCCGCAAATTTGGGGAGATCAAACAGACGTTCCAGAGAGTGCTGATTGGTATAAAGCGAAATATTTTATCATATGGGGAACTAATTTACCGCAAACACGAACTCCTGACGCACATTTCATGGTGGAAGCTCGTTATAATGGCACGAAGATTGTTGGGGTTAGTCCCGATTATGCGGAATACGAGAAATTTGCTGATATATGGTTACCTGCACGTGCTGGTACAGACGGCGCATTAGCGATGGCCATGACTCATGTTATCTTGAAGGAATTTTATGTGGATCGTGAAACACCTTACTTTATCGATTATGCGAAGACCTTCACCGATCTTCCTTTCTTAGTGACACTTACTGGGGATGAAGAGAAAGGTATGCGTTCAGACCTCTTCTTGCGAGTAGGGGATGTGAACAGTGATCATGAGCTTGGCGAGTGGAAGACAACGGTGTGGGATGCCAGTAGCGATCAGTTGGCTGTGCCTAATGGTAGTCAAGGTTTCCGCTGGGATAAGAGTAGTCAATGGAATCTCGATATGCAAACCGGTGAAGGCGATAAGATTGATCCAAGGTTGAGCTTTATCGATTGCGCTGATGAAATCGTTATGCTCGAATTCCCTTACTTCTCTGAAGAGACGGGAGGAAGCGTGAAACGTGGAGTCCCGGTGAAATATATTACGGGCAAGGATGGTCAAACGATCAAGGTATCGACCGTCTTCGATCTCATGATGGCCCATGTTGGCGTCAATCGTGGATTGCCTGGTGATTACCCGGCCGATTATGACGATCTGAAACCCTATACACCTGCATGGCAGGAAGCATTCACAGGTGTGCCCAAGGCACATGTCATTCAAGTTGCTCGGGAATTCGCGGATAATGCGGCGCGGACGAAGGGGAAATCCATGATTGCCATGGGCGGTGGAACCAATCACTGGTTTCATAGCGATCAAATTTATCGTGCTATCCTTAATTTGGTGTTATTGACAGGTTCACAAGGTGTGAACGGTGGCGGTTGGGCACATTACGTTGGTCAAGAGAAGGTTCGCCCTGTAGAAGGATGGCAACAGGTAGCATTCGCCAACGATTGGATCAAACCACAGCGTTTGCAGAACGCAACCTCCTATTTCTACTTCCATACCGATCAATTTCGTTACGAAGAGCCGCCGAAGGAACAGAATTCGGCATGGGGTGGACGTTACAATCAGATGCATCCAGCGGATTTCAATGCGATGGCTGTAAGGCTTGGTTGGTTGCCGTCTTTTCCTCAATTCACGCAGAATTCATTGGATTTGGTGAGAGAAGCACGGGCCAAAGGAGCGGTAAGCGATCAAGCTGTCATTGATCAAGTTGTGCAAGATATTAAAGACGAGAAAATTGAATGGGTAGTTGAGAATCCAGATGATCCACGGAACTTCCCGCGTGTCTTCTTTAACTGGCGATCGAATTTACTTGGGGATAGCGGGAAGGGGCATGAATATTTCGTCAAGCATCTCGTTGGTGCTGATGATCATGTTCTGACCAATACGGATCATTCCTGGCGACCGGATACAATCAAGACGGAAGGCGATGCACCAGAAGGGAAAGCAGATCTTCTCATTAGTATGGATTTCCGGATGACAAGTTCAGGGCTTTTCTCGGATATTGTGCTCCCTGCAGCGACATGGTACGAGAAATATGATTTGAGTAGCACGGATATGCATCCTTTTGTACATCCATTCAATGCTGCCATCTCACCTCCATGGCAAGCAAAGAGCGATTGGGATGCTTTCCGAGAAATTGGCAAGGTGTTCTCCGAGTTAGCGGCGAAGCATCTACCAGCTTGTGAAGATATAATGATGACACCGCTTGGTCATGATACGATAGGAGAAATTGCCCAGCCTGGTGGCAAGGTGCTCGACTGGCGTAAAGGTGAGGTTGAAGCGATTCCTGGTAAGACGATGCCGAATTTCCACATTGTGAAGCGGGATTATCCAAATGTGTATAACATGATGATTACGATCGGCCCGAATATTAAGCAGGGTTATGGTGCTAAGGGTGTAAGAATTCCTGGAGAGAAGGTATATGAAGAATTATTGGAACGGCTCGGTGTTTCACATAGAGAAGGTATCGGCAAAGGGTGTCCCGAGCTATATACAGATAAACAAGCTATAGAAGCCATATTGTTAATGTCTGGTGCGACTAATGGGAAAAGGGCTGTAGAAGGCTGGAAGTCAATGGAGAAGAAAACGGGGAAAAAGCTTGCGGGAATTTCTGAGGCTCGTGAAGAGGAAGCTTTCACCTTGGCTGAGATTACGATCCAACCGCGGCAGGCTATATCGACTCCTGTTTGGAGCGGATTGGAGAAGGATAACCGTCGTTATTCACCGTTCACCGTTAATACGGAATATGGTATCCCCTGGCATACACTTACTGGCAGACAAAGCTTCTATTTGGATCATGAAGTGATGCTAGACTTTGGCGAAGGCTTGCCCTTGTACTTGCCACCACTAGCGTATAAACCTTTCTTTAAAGGTGAGAAAGAAGTAGTGAATACGGATAAATGGATGACGGTTCGATACTTAACCCCCCATCAGAAGTGGGGCATTCACACCATGTTCACGGACACTACACATATGTCCACACTTTTCCGGGGTTGGCAAACGGTTTGGATGAACGAGAAGGATGCTGCTTCTATTGGTGTAAAAGATAATGATTGGATTGAAGTATATAACCGTAATGGGGCAATTGCAGCGCGAGCAGTGACCACTTATCGCATTCCACCTGGTATGGTTTATATGTACCATGCTCAGGATCGAACGCTTGGCGTGCCGGGCACGGCCATTAACAAGACACGCGGCGGTACGCACAACAGTGTGACTCGCATCACGATGAAGCCAACCCATATGATCGGTGGTTATGCCCAATTGAGTTACGGATTTAATTATTATGGCCCGACCGGAAGCCAGCGGGATACCGTCACGATTATTCGACCGCTGAAGGAGGTTGATTGGCTTGAGGATTAAAGCGCAAATTGCCATGGTGATGAATTTAGACAAATGT
>JBBDTA010000101.1:0-5665 GCA_040904605.1 Paenibacillaceae bacterium | reverse complement strand
CTATAGCGCCAATCATTGCGCTATTACATTCGAACTGGAATAGGGCCAGCATAAATTATGGATGGTCATCTTGGAAGAGCTTCTTCATCTATCCTCCAAATTTCTGATCGCTTTTTGGGTTATCTAATACTTGCGATATGCAAATATATTCGCTATACTCACATCAAGAGGGGGAATACGATGGAAATGAATTTGAGAACTACCTTCCAACTGCTTATTCGCAGATATGGTACCTTGAGCGAGAAATGCTGCGACAACTGCTGCGATTCAGGCACCACACTCATACAGAGCGATATCCTGCACGAAATCAAACGCCAGCATAACCCGTCCATGCAGGATATTGCATATGCGCTGGGCATTGATATTACGACGTTCAGCCGGCAAGTCAAAACGCTTGTCGAGAGAAGATTTGTGAAGAAAACGCCCGACCCTCAGGATAATCGGATTCAAATCTTATCCCTTACACCAGAAGGGGACATATTAAATTCTGAGATTGATAAACAAGTGAACGACGATTTGGAGCAGGTTTTATTGCAATTGAGTGAATTTGAGCGTCAATCTGTCACTAGCGCCTTGCATTTGCTTGAAAAGGCGATGCTGCAATCTTATGTATGCTGCCCTCCTCCGAAATAGTGGAAGATTTATTTCAGGGATATACTTGCATTATGCAATTAATTTATATAGATCGACATAAAGGAAGTGTAACATCTACTATGCATAGGAATTGGGATTTTTCGCAGCGGTTAGGCTTGTTTACCCGTGATACCAGCACATTATTGGTGGACGGGAAGTGGGGACTCGAGAAGGAATCCCAGAGAGTCAACGCATCCGGGGAACTGGCTATGACCGATCATCCTACAGCATTTGGCCATAAACTGATTAATCCTCATATAACCGTTGATTTTGCTGAAAGCCAGCTTGAGCTGATCACACCCCCCTTCTCATCTGTTGAAGAAGCCTATGAGGAGCTGAATAATCTGCAGCTTTATGCAGAGGGGGAGCTGGGAGAAGAGCTACTATGGCCGCTCAGTATGCCGCCCAAGCTTCCGGCCGAGGAGGGTATCCCAGTCGCCAGATTTGGGGATTCCGAGGAAGGCAGAGAGAAGGAGGTTTACCGAGCCGGTCTATCGCTTCGCTACGGCAAAAAAATGCAGATGGTATCAGGCATTCATTATAATTTTTCCTTTGGGGATCAGATGCTTACCTACTTGTACAGCCATTACGGTGAAGGCAAGGACATGCGGGTGTTCACGGATGAATTGTATGCGGCGGCGGCAAGGAATTTTCTCAGGTACCGCTGGCTGTTGATTTATCTTTTTGGAGCTTCACCTTCGATTGATTCTACCTACTATTCTGTTATTTGTCAGGAATTAAAAATCGTTGCGTGTTGTTGTCCAGAATTCTGCAATCCGATCGCCAATTACGAGAAGCATGCTGTCTCGCTTCGGGTCAGCCGCTTCGGATATTCGAGAGCAGCTCAAGGGAATCCTATGCTTATCTTTAACAGCCTGAAGGAATATACGCTGAGCATACGCAAGCTTCTGTCCATCAAGCACAGAAAGTTCAGCAGGCTTGGCACGCATCAGGACGGCAGGAAAATTCAGCTGAACGGAAATATTCTGCAAAAAGAAAGTGAGTTTTACTCATCCATTCGTCTGAAGCAGGTGACAGAAAAAGGCGAGACCCAGTTGGATGCGTTGGATCAAAGGGGCGTTAAGTATGTGGAGGTTCGGCTTATCGATTTAAATCCATTCTTGAAGACGGGCATGGATTTGAATCAGCTCTATTATCTCCAAGTATTCATGCTCTACTGCCTCATGGAGGATAGTCGCATGGTATCGGAAGGGGAAGCTCATGCGATGAACAGGAATCATCACCTTGTATCCTTATCGGGGAGGAAGCCCAATCTGATGCTCTATCCGTATAACGAGCATCCAGTGCTGCTGCAGGAGTGGGCGGAGGAAGTATTCTGCAAGCTCAGATCTATTGCTTCTGTTATGGATATGGCCGATAGCAACAGCAAGTATCTTAATAGTGTAGAGCAGGAATATAACAAGGTGCTCGATCCGTCGCTGCTTCCATCAGCACGCATCCACGAGGAAATGGAGAAGGATAGAGAGAGCTATTTGGAATTCGGTGTTAGGTGGGCGCAGGTGCATAAAAGCAGGAGGGATGAAATATGCCAAATATAAATGTAGAAGGATTAGAGCTTTCAACGCAAATCCTCATAAAAGAAGCGCTGCGAAGAAACATTGAGGTAGAGATCTTGGATCGAAGCGATAACTTCATCCGTCTGACAAAAGGCAGCAAGGTGGAATATATTAAGCAGGCAACGAAAACTTCTGCGGATACGTATATTTCTTCATTGATTATGGAGAATAAAGAGGTAACCAAAATAATTCTAAAAGAGCAGGATATTCAGGTTCCCGCAGGATCTATCTTTCAAACGATAGAAGCGGCGGTTACACAGTATGCTCAATTTGCTGGACAGGATATCGTCATTAAGCCCAAGTCTACCAATTTCGGAAAAGGCGTGGTCATCTTCAAGCAGCTTGATTCCATTGAAGATTACCACAATGCTATTGAACACGCGTTCCAGTATGACAGCTCGGTCATGATTGAGCAATTCTTACCAGGTAAGGAATACCGATTTCTCGTCATCGGTAATCAGACAGTTGCCGTTCTGCACAGAGTTCCTGCGAATGTAACAGGGGATGGCTTACATACGATCGAACAGCTGGTGGAGGAGAAAAATAAAAGTCCACTTAGAGGGACCGGGTATGTTACTCCATTGGAGAGAATAAAGCTTGGAGATATCGAGAAGGAGTTCTTACAGGGACAGGGCAGGGACTTCAGCTATACCCCCAATAAAGGGGAGACCGTCTTCTTAAGAGAAAATTCTAACATCAGCACAGGCGGAGACAGTTTGGATTATAGCGATGAGGTGCTGGATGCATACAAAGACATCGCTGTTAAGGCGGCAAAAGCGGTTGGCGCAAAATTATGCGGTGCAGATCTGATGATTCAAGACATTCATGCAGAGCCGAATCCCAGCAATTATGGAATCATTGAATTAAACTTCAATCCGGCTCTACATATACACAATTTTCCGTACCAGGGCAAAAACAGGCATGTTGAGCAAAAGGTTCTGGATTTGCTGGGTTTTTCCTAGACTGATTTATTAAAAAAACGTCAATAACTGCTTCTTTATCTCTTCGTTGGTCCCATCGACCACGATTTGATTCTGCGGTTTGTCGAACAGTACTTGAATTTGCTCCGGATAAGTCTGACTTATATTGCGCAGCCGGATGGCTTCGTCGAACTTGGCCGGGTGTGCGGTCGACAGCGCGATGGTTACTTCACCGTCTGCCGAAAGCTTGTCGGATGCTGCTACGCCGCAGGCGGTATGGGGATCCAACAGATAGTCATACTTCTCGTGATACTCGCTGATCGTGTTTAGGCAATCTTCATTGTCCACGCTGTAGGCGGCGAAGTCGGCTTGTACTCGCTTCAATAGGTGTTCGGGAATGACGATGCAGCCTTCTCTTGTGAACTGTGTCATAAGCGAGGTGATGGTGTGAGAATCTTCCCCATACAGGTAGAACAAATAACGCTCGAAGTTGCTTGCCACTTGAATGTCCATCGATGGACTGTATGTTCCTCGGAAAGTCCCCGGTTGATAAATACCTTCGTTCACGAAGCGCGCCAAGATGTTGTTCTCATTCGTCGCCAAGATGAGTTTGTTGATGGGAAGCCCCATCCTTCGAGCCAGGTAACCGGCAAATATATCACCGAAATTACCCGTAGGTACGCTGAAATTCACCTTATCGGCATGCCCTTTGTTTGCTAGTTGAAAATAGGCATAGAAGTAGTACACCGTCTGTGCGAGAATCCGGGCAATATTGATCGAATTGATGGCGCGCAGGTGGTACTGATGCTTGAAATCTACGTCAGCGAACAGGTCCTTGATGATGCGCTGGCAGTCATCGAAGGTGCCTTTAACTGCGAGGTTCAGCACATTGGGGTCAGTGACTGTGGTCATCTGAAGCTCCTGTACTTTACTTACCTTCTGGTGCGGATGCAGGATACAGATGCGGATACCTTCTTTACCACGCACGCCCTCGATCGCGGAAGCGCCAGTGTCGCCTGAGGTCGCACCGAGGATGTGGATGATGGAATTGTTCTTACGAGAAATGTAAGAATAAAGGTTACCTAGGAATTGCAGCGCTACGTCCTTGAAGGCGAAGGTCGGACCATGAAACAGTTCCATTACATGTAGACCGTTATTGATCCGGCGAACGGGCGTTACATCCTCATGGCGGAATGTTGCATAACTGTCGTCGACCAGTTTCTTCAGATCATCTCGTGGAATCTCGTCATTCACGAATAAGGAGAAGATCTCGAGGGCGAGCTCTGGATAAGCAAGCTTCTGCCATTGTTGAAGGGTGGCGGCCGATAATTGCGGAAGGTGCTCCGGTACGAGCAAGCCGCCGTCGTTGGCCAGTCCCATCAGAATTGCGTCGATGAAGCCTATAGGGGATACTTGTCCCCGTGTGCTAATGTATTTCATATATGGTCCCCTCTGAAATTGAATTAATATCATTGTAACTTATTCGGTGGCTTTTGGTCGAGTCATAAACTAACCAGAAGTGAGCGAAGCTAATAAATCCGACCTGCTTAAAGCTGGATGGATAGTGACGAATGTTATTTACTGCCTCATGGTTTCGTGATACAACTTGATTGAGATGAAATAAAATGCTTGATAGGAGGATGGTCTTTATGAAAGCTCATGAAATTATGGTTACTGAAGTGTATAAAGTGAATGAAAAGGATACGATACGGTCTATCATCGAAAAGTTTGTGGATCAACGCATTAGTGGTCTTCCCGTCGTTAATGACAAGAACGAGATTGTCGCTTTCGTTAGCGACGGAGATATCATGCGTTATATCGGGAAGCACAAGGATACGATCTTTGACACGTTCTATTTTGTGAGTCTCGTCAAAGGGGATGATGATGAGTTTGAGGAAAGAGTCCAGAAAATCCTTGATTTAAACGTGATGACGATTGCGCAAAAAAAGGTGCATAAAGTGAAATGGAATGAAGAGGTTGAGGATATTGCAGCTATACTAGGCGAAAAACAAATTAAGAAGCTACCGGTAGAGCGTGATGGCGTATTAGTTGGCATCATTAGTCGTGGGGATGTTATCAGAACTACCTTCAAAGGCTTATTGTAATAACTGGAAGGGTAGGCGTTACGATTATTCAGGGAAAATAAATGTATGAATTTGAAGCTATAAGCGATAGAATTAGAATATGGGATAAATACCCAATCTAATCGAGGAGTGATCGAATGACTAAAAAAATTCTTTTCATTACCGGTGATGCAGTTGAATCGTTAGAAATTTATTACCCCTATTTCCGCGTCTTAGAAGAAGGCTACGAAGCGGTAATCGCATCCCCGAAGAAAAAAGTGCTAAAGACAGTCGTTCATGATTTTGAAGGATGGGATACCTATACGGAGAAACCAGGGTATCAGTTAGAATCACATATATCTTTTGACCAAGTAGTTCCTACCGAATATGATGGTCTCATTATTCCAGGCGGTCGCGCCCCGGAGTATATCCGATTAGATGAGAATATCCCGAGAATCGTATCTCATTTCTT
>JBBDTA010000100.1:0-5665 GCA_040904605.1 Paenibacillaceae bacterium | reverse complement strand
AAAACTACTTCGAAAGCATACGCTAAGTTTTTGATGGTTGCGCTAGCAATCGAAAAAACTACTTCGAAAGCATACGCTAAGTTGATTATTCCGACTAAAACAGTAGGCTTTAACTATCCTAATCTTATCAGCGATAAAAATGGTTGTCAATGAAAATGTTTAGCCCTCAGCTGCTCTAGTTCAGCCTTCTCCAATATGTACTTCTCGTTGCAGAAGTGACAGACCACTTCGGCACGTCCCAGCTCGACAATTAAAGCATCCATCTCATCCTTACCCAGGCTGATCAACGTTTTCACGACCCTGTCCTGTGAGCAGGTACAGCGAAATTTAATGGGGGAGCGTTCATAAATATGAACAGCATCAAATAGCTGATGAAGAATATCTTCAGGCCCAGCACCTTGCTCAATCAAGGTTGTGACAGGGACAAGTGCAGCCAGCTTCTGCTCAATGAATGTAATTTCACTTTCCTTAAGTCCCGGCAGTAATTGGAGAATAAATCCCCCAGCTGCTCTAACCGAGTAATCCGGATTGACGAGAACGCCTAATGCGACTGCCGAAGGGGTTTGCTCTGACAAGCTGAAATAATAAGTAAAATCCTCTGCTAACTCACCTGATACGATGGGCGAGGTGCCGCGATAAGGCTCCTTCATTCCAAGATCCTTCGTCACATACAACAAACCTTCACGTCCGACCGCCCCTGCAACATCCAGCTTACCCTTATCATTGAGGGGTAGTTGGATATGCGGTTCTGTCACATAACCCCGAACTTCACCATCTGCATTCGCATCAACGACAATTTGACCTAACGGACCATCACCGCGAATTTGAATGGTGAGCTTCTCTTGACCCTTCAGCATGCTGCCCATCATCGCACCTGCTGTCACCGCTCGTCCCAAAGCCGCAGTGGCTGTTGGCCATGTATCATGCCGAGCCCGCAATTCTTCAACAATGGTAGTGGATAAAGCCGCGAACACACGTACTTTACCGTCCATAGCCATGCCACGGACAATAACATCTTGGTTATTCATCTAATACTCCTTATCTTCGCTATGTATCATAACCAACAGTTAATAGATGGTTATTGGTTTCGCTCATAGATCATAAGTAATCCCTGCAGTGTGATCAGCGGATTGATCTCTTGAATGGTTTTAGACTCTCCCGATATAAGCTCGGCTAATCCACCAGTTGCAATGACCTTCGCCTTATAGCCAAATTCCTCTTCCATCCGCCATACAATACCGTCGACTTGACCTGCAAAGCCATAAATAATGCCGGCCTGCATCGAAGAAATCGGATTGCGGCCAACAGTACTCTTCGGTTTGGTGAGATCTATTCTTGGTAGCTTGGCGGCATGGTTGTATAATGCCTCTGTCGAAATCCCAATACCAGGTGCGATGGCTCCACCAAGGTAATCTCCTTTTTCGTCTATGAAGTCCAAGGTCGTTGCAGTTCCAAAATCAACAACAATTAAGGGTGGTCCATATAATTCAATTGCAGCGATGGCATTACATATACGATCCGCCCCAACCTCCCGCGGATTCTCGTAACGAATATTCAATCCTGTCTTTATACCAGGCCCTACAATAAGAGGGGTTTTCTTAATATATCTCGCACATAATGTATCAATGGTATGCATGATCGGCGGCACCACAGAGGATACAATCACACCTTCAATTTGGTTAATAGCGATGCCTGCATGCTGGAATAGATTAAAGACCATAATTCCATATTCATCCGCAGTTGCTGTGCGACTCGTGCTTAACCGCCAATGATGCAGCAGCTTCTGCTTCTCGTATACACCGAGTACAATATTAGTGTTCCCAATATCCATAACCAGTATCATACTTTAAGACTCCTTCCGTTCATTGAGGTCTAAACTAATATCAAGTGAATGGATAGAGTGTGTCAGGCTGCCTATAGAGATCACGTCCACACCTGTTAGAGCGATGCTCTTCACTGTTTGCAGAGAAACACCACCGGATGCCTCTACAACAGTATGCTGTGAGACCTCTTTAATATGGCTGACTGCGATAGACATATTCGCCAGACTCATATTATCGAGCATAATGATATCTGCCCCAGCCCCTAGAGCCTCCTCGACCTGCTCCATATTCTCCGTCTCTACCTCAATCTTCATGGTGTGTGGAATTCGAATTCGAGCAGAGCGTACTGCATTTATTATACCGCCCGAAGCTTTAATATGATTGTCCTTGATCATGACCGCATCATATAGCCCGAAGCGATGATTATAGCCGCCGCCAATTCTAATCGCATACTTCTCTAAGGATCGGAGTCCAGGAGTCGTCTTGCGAGTATCCACCAATCGAACCGGCAAACCCTCTAAAGCCTCGATGAAGGATCGGGTCTTGGTTGCAATGCCTGATAAACGCTGCAATAGATTAAGTGCTAACCGTTCAGCCGCCAGTATACTCCTGGTTCGACCTGATACTTCCGCAATGACTGTGCCCATGACTGTAAGTGATCCCTCTTCTACACAAGGTCTGAAATTGAGCTCTGGATCAACTTCTGCGAATACAATCTGCGCGATAGGTAATCCTGTAACTACGCCAGTTTCCTTGACATGAAGAATGCCTATGGACTGATGATCCGGTGAAATAGTCGCCATCGAAGAAATATCCCCTGTGGCAATATCCTCCTCTAGCCAAGCTGCAATTTGCGACTTTAATTGCCTTACATTCAAATCAAACATCCACTATTCGCTCCTCTACCATGCCTTGCTCTCTATGCCATAATGTATGCTTACGCCACACCAGATCATCCCGTTCCGGGAAGTCCTCGCGATAATGGGCCCCTCGACTCTCTTGTCGTTCTAAAGCGGCTTGCGTAGTCAGCAGTGCACATGTGAGCAAATTTGCAAATTCATATTCTTCCCGTCTGGATAAATGTGTGTCCAGCACACGCAGCTGTCTGCGTAGCTCCTCAATGCCCTTCTCAAGTCCCTTAAGCGATCGTTTCAATCCGCCATATCGCAGCATGATTTTCTGCAGCTTTAATCTTCTTTCTACAATAGCTTGAGTAGGCTCGACACTCCGGTTCAAGCTGAAAGAAAATTCAATATTAGCAGGAAGTGGTTCTAGACGATTAATCCAATCTATGATTCGTCGACCAAATACAATCGCTTCCGAGAGAGAGTTACTCGCAAGTCTGTTAGCTCCATGAACGCCCGTCGAGGATACTTCCCCACATGCAAACAAACGTTTCACCGAGGTCTCCCCATTCAAATCTGTCTTTACCCCACCCATCATATAATGAGCTGCCGGAGCAACGGGAATCCAGTCCGTTGTTAAATCCAGTCCAAAGGTCAGACAGTATTCGTATATCGTTGGAAACCGATGCTTTACCATCTCGATGGATTCATGGGTAATATCTAGATAAACAAAGGTCGATTTCGTCTTCTCCATCTCGTCCACAATGGCGCGGGCAACTACATCTCTAGGAGCTAGCTCTAGCTGCGGGTGATACTCCGCCATAAACCGTTCGCCTCTAATGTTACGCAGCACTGCACCCTCCCCACGAACAGCTTCCGAGATGAGGAAACGGGGCGCCCCTGGATAACATAATGCCGTTGGATGGAACTGAAGAAATTCCATATCTCGTATATAAGCACCTGCACGGTAGGCAATAGCTATTCCATCACCGGTTGCCACATCCGGATTGGTTGTATATCTGAAAAGCTGCCCTGCACCACCTGTGCACAATATGGTCGCTTTACCTGAAACGAATACACGATGCCCGTCCGCTTTCTGGACAAGTGCACCACAGCATTCATTCTCATGGGTAATCAGATCAATCACAAAGTGATCGTTCCATATCTCAATATTCGGATGAGACGATGCTTTCTCAGACAGTGCTCTGATAATCTCAGCACCAGTTGCATCTCCACGCGCATGCAGAATTCTGCGCTGACTATGCGCTCCTTCTTGCGTCAGCGCATATACACCATTCTCTAGATCGAATTGAGTGCCCATTAATACCAAATCTTGTACACCTGCTGTACCTTCATGCACCAGAACATCAACCGCATCAGAAGAACAAAGACCCGCTCCAGCAATCAGTGTATCCTGTCGATGGTAGGCCGGAGAGTCATCATCAGATATGACCGCAGCAATGCCACCCTGTGCAAATTGCGTGTTGCTATCTAGCAGCGATTTCTTCGTAATCATAATGACTTTATGGGTTTCTGCAGCTTTGATCGCTGTGAATAGTCCAGCAATACCCGCCCCAATTACGATGACTTCCTTGTCATGCCGTGGTAATTGCGCTAAATCAAAATCTACTAAATACCTAGCGATCATGACGATGATACCTGGAGCATCCGCTCTAAGGAAATTCTTGCTTGGTCGGCAATATGCGGTGGAACATAAATTTCCGGTGCCATATTCTCTAAACAGCGAACTAGTTTCTTCAGATTATTCACCTTCATATTCGGACAAACCAAATATTTGGTGGCAAAGTGGAATTGCTTATTCGGGCTATCTTTACGAAGCTGATACCCTGTACCATCCTCTGTTCCAACGATGAATTCTTGGCAGTCCGAATCCCGGCAATACTTAATAATCGCAGTTGTGCTACCCACGTAATCAGCAAGCTTAACGACCTCTGGACGGCATTCCGGATGAACGACGAATTGTGCATTCGGATGCAGAATTCTCATCTCTTCAACGTCCTTCACAGTCAACATATCGTGCGTGTTGCAGTAGCCCTCCCAGATAATCATCTTCTTATCTGTTTTTTTGGAAACCCAATCGCCCAAATTCTTATCCGGTACCCAGATCACCTCATCACCTTCAACAGAATTGACAATCTTCACAGCATTTGCCGATGTGCAGACGATGTCTGTCTCAGCCTTTACCTCAGCAGAGGAATTGATATAAGTAACCACCTTGGCGTTCGGATGCTGCCGTTTAAGCGCACGAAGCCCATCTACATTAACCATATCAGCCATCGGGCAGCCTGCTCGTTCATCCGGGATAATAACCGTCTTATTCGGAGCTAGGATCTTCGCGCTCTCTCCCATAAAGTGGACGCCGCAGAATACAATCACATCCGCATCAGTTTGTGCAGCCTTCTGTGCAAGCAGCAAGGAATCTCCACGAAAATCGGCCACTTCCTGGATTTCGTCACGTTGATAATAATGAGCAAGAATAATCGCATTACGCTCTTTCTTTAATTGTAACAGTCGTTCCTTCAACTCTCTATTCTGTTCAGCCTTTCGTTCTAATGCGAGTGCTTCCATGATATTGACCTCCTTCTGAGTCATACACTGTGATGAGTGCCCAACATTGTATCGTTAAGATTGGACTTACTTCCACTTGTCCAATACTTATTGTGCTCACCTAAGTTTACACTTAATTTACACAACCTGCAGAGTAGTGTCAATGTACAGAATCCTTGATATAAGCGCTCCCTAATTGTATTCAGACGGTTGCACCGATGTTATCCAGTCCGATCGAACGAATTGTGCAGCACGAAACCAAAAAACCGCAAAAAAACCATCCGCGGTCCTTTTCTGTGCTAACCCATACTATTGTGGTGTTGGCGGGTATAGGTAGGGGGAGGTAGGTGGTTCCACCGCTGGCGAAGTCGTCAACGTGACCAAATTAGTTCGTACTTACAATTAATCCTCTTGTTATCTACCTTCTAT
>JBBDTA010000099.1:0-5692 GCA_040904605.1 Paenibacillaceae bacterium | reverse complement strand
AAAAAAATGCTTGGTATTGAACGTTCTAGTGTAATTGTCGATCAACTACCATTACCAGCAGATATCTTAGATGAATTGATAAAAGAAGCTAAAGAAACAACTGTATTGCTTTCAACGCGCATGGAAGGCAATGATCTTGATGAGGAAATCAAAAGGAAGTCTCTATATCAAACGAGTGACAATGATAAAGAACAAGAGGTTTACAATCTCATGAAGGCCACGGAATTTTTAGATGAATCCGAAGCAAGGGAGCTTCCAATTACGGAGGAATGGATCAAAAAGCTTCATGCGATCATTCGAATCTCTCACGGAAGACGGTCTCGATTGAGTGAATATAGAACAGAGCAAAATAAGGTCGGAGACCGTAATATATCCGGATTTTATTTGCCACCTGAATATATGGACGTTCCAACATTGATGGAGGATTTAGTTGCTTGGATCAACTCTCCACAAACGTTTGAAATCCCAGCACCTATAAAGGCTGGAGTTACGATGTGGCAATTTTTGACGATTCACCCTTACATGGATGGGAACGGTCGCACCGCCCGTATGATTGCCACCTATATTTTACGTCGCGGTGGTTATGGGCTTAAGGGTCTATTCGTCTTGGAAAACTTCTATGATCGAAATTTAAATGATTATTACAAGGCACTTCAAATGGGACTATCACACAATTATTATTTTGGACGTCGTGAAGCTGATATTACAACTTGGCTGGAGTACTTCCTAAATGGTCTGTCGGAAGTTTATACCGAGGCTGCACAAATTGTACAAGAGAAGAACAGTGAGTTATTGAAGGTGGAACCGGAATTGATACGTAAACTGGATGTTCAACAACGTAAAGTATTTAGACAGCTTCTCTTTAAACAAGAATTAATAAGTATTACCGAATTATGTATGATTCTTCAGTCCGGAGAAAGAACTATACGTGAGAAAGTTAAACGATGGATTGATGAGGGATTCTTAATACCTAAAGACCCCGGTGCACAGAGGGTTAGAACAGTTATTCTTTCACCACGTTACGAAGAACTAGCGGATGAAATCAGAGAATCGCCAGACAGCTATCAGTATTTATTAGGTAATATGGATTGAATCAATAATCATTTAGCTGGATTTCTGCCTCATAGACCACACCTTCTAGACATCTCAGTGCTATAATAAGAGCACACTATTATAGGAGTCGAGCCCCGCATGATTGCAAAAGCGAAACAAATACTTAAAACCTACTACGGTTATTCCACATTCAAGAAAGGCCAAGAGGAAGTCATTCGAAGCATCCTCGAAGGTCGTGATACACTTAGCATTATGCCTACAGGAAGCGGTAAATCTGTCTGTTACCAAATACCTGCGTTATTATTTGAGGGTGTTATTGTCGTCATTTCTCCATTAATTTCTCTCATGAAGGATCAGGTAGACGCATTACAGCAAATGAATATTCCCACAACCTTTATTAATAGCTCACTTACAGCCGCTGAGATTAATCAGAGAATGAGAGACCTTGCAGAAGGTCTCTTCAAGCTTGTGTATATTGCGCCCGAAAGATTGGAGTCCGAACGATTTCAGCATATGATGAATCAATTAACAGTGCCTTTTGTAGCTATTGATGAGGCTCATTGTGTCTCACAATGGGGTCATGATTTCAGACCTAGCTATATGAATATTCGAAGATGGATCAAGCAGCTGCCAGTAAAGCCTGTTGTTGCAGCCTTCACTGCGACGGCTACTACTAAGGTGATTGATGATATCTCTGCTAACCTGTCCCTAGTGAAGCCTCTTCTTGTTAGAACGGGCTATGCCCGGGACAATTTGGCTTTCTCTGTCATCTCGGGAGTTAAGAAGAAGGATTATTTGTTCGATTATCTAGCTAGTAGGAAGGATCAATCGGGTATTATATATGCCTCCACACGTAAGGAGGTGGATGATTGCCACCGCCAGTTGATCAAGCTTGGTTACAAGGCAGGCAAATATCACGCAGGACTAGCAGAGGAAGAACGCATCCAATTTCAAGATGAGTTTCTCTATGACGATATCAAGCTGATGGTTGCGACGAACGCTTTTGGAATGGGAATTGATAAGTCGAATGTACGCTTTGTTATCCACTACAACATGCCAAGGAATATTGAATCCTATTATCAGGAAGCGGGTAGAGCAGGTCGCGACGGGGAACCTAGTGAGTGTTTGTTATTGTTCTCTCCACAGGATATTATTACACAGAAATTCCTGATCGAGCAGTCTGATACGGATGAGAGCAGGAAGAAGAGTGAATATAGCAATCTACATAACATGATTGAATATTGTCACACAACACAGTGTCTGCAGAAGCACATTGTGAACTATTTTGGCGATGCTGATTATGAGAAGTGTGGACAATGCAGTCAATGCTTGGACACCCGCGAGTTTCATGATGTCACATCAGAAGCTCTAAAAATTTTCTCCTGTGTGAAGAGAATGGGTCAACGGTTTGGTGTTACGATTACGGCCAAGGTTTTAAAGGGCTCGAGGGATAGCCGTGTTAAACAATTTGGGTTCGATAAGCTATCCACGTTCGGCTTGCTGAGTCAATATAAAGAGCAGGATCTGATTCTCCTCATCAACACCTTAATTGCAGATGGTTATCTAGCTTTGTCTGAAGGAAAGTTTCCTGTTGTTAGCTTAAAGTCAAGAGTACTCCAGGTGTTCGAAGGCAATGAACAGGTTTTCCAACGAAAGGCACCAGAAGTACAGAACACGATTAAGTATGATGTGAACAGCTCGTTATTCGAAGCACTCAGAGCGCTGAGAAAGCAAATTGCTGACAAAGAGCGAGTGCCACCATTCACGATATTCCATGACTCCACTTTAAGGGAAATGTGTGAGCTGCTACCCCAATCCGAAGAGGCGATGCTTGCGGTGAAAGGCTTAGGTGAAGTGAAGCTTCGCAAATATGGACGAGTATTCATGGCTTGTATAAGTGAACATGTAGCTCATTCGTAAGAGTATTCCAAAATTCGACAAGTGTTTAGCAATTTACGCCATTTTCGACTATAATTGAGGTTGTTCCTGTTTGTAAGCTAGGATTTAGATGTAGAGGAGGAGAATAGTGAATCATCTTTCTTCGATCGATAACGATCAACTGCTGTATTCTTTATTCGAGTTTAATCCCCATGCAATTGCTATTATCAATCGTAAAGGTCAATTTATAAAGGTGAATATTGCCGCAAGAGAGCTAAGTGGTTATTCTGCTGATGAGCTGCATGGGTTTCCCCTCGAAAAGGTCATCCTGCAAGAGGAGCACAAGAGGGTTTTAGCTTTTTCGCAACGAGCATTTAATGGTGTCTCCCAAACATTCGAGACGGCTTTCGTTCACAAGGAAGGATATCGTATTGACCTGAATGCAACGGTTGTTCCTGTTCAGGGTTTGGCAAATGTACAATCTCTGGTGGTTATTCTACAAGATATTACGATAAGTAAACGGGCACTCGAGCGAATAAAATTCATGGCCCATTATGACGATATGACAGGAATACCTAATCGTCGTTTTTTTATAGACCATTTGGAAAGCGCACTACATTCAGCTTCGAATACGAACAGTAACCTGGCTGTATTCTTCCTGGATATCGATCGCTTCAAGCTGTATAACGATTCATTCGGACATGATGTCGGCAATATGCTATTGATGCAAGTCGCTGAACGTTTAATGCGATGTGTCTCGGAGCATGATGTCATTGCTCGTATGGAAGGTGACGAGTTTGCGATTTTCTATACAGATGCAGGTGGAACGGAAAGCATAAAGCTATTAGCTGCTCGAATTCATCAACAGCTAGAGCAGCCATTCCAGTATCAAGGCTATGATCTTCTTATTACAGTTAGCATTGGAATATCAGTAAATATCAATCGTCAGACTAATGCAGATGAGATGCTGAAGAATGCTGATATCGCAGTCTCAAGGGCCAAGGAAATGGGTCGGAATTCATCTCAATTCTATACAATTTCTATGGAGCAAGGAACACTGGATCGCCTAAAGCTTGAATCGGATCTACGGTTAGCGATGCAGCGTGGAGAATTCGAGCTATACTATCAGCCACAGGTGGATATATTCACGGGAGAAATTATTGGTATGGAAAGTCTAGTTCGTTGGAATCATCCATCGAAGGGTATCGTTACACCTGATATGTTCATACCTTCCTTAGAGGATAGCGGTTTAATACTATCTGTTGGTGAGAAAGTGATAGAGTGGGCTTGTCGTCAGAATGTAGCTTGGCAGAATGCAGGATTACCTAAATTCTCGATTGCTGTTAATTTGTCGGTCAAGCAATTCCTACAGCCAGGCATTGTTGATCGAATTCGGGATATTCTACTTGAAACCGGATTAGAACCATGCTATCTAGAATTAGAAATTACAGAATCCGTGACTCTAGACGTTGACTATGCTGAGATTGTGCTGGATGAGCTGCAGAGATTAGGTGTTAGAATTAGTATTGATGATTTTGGAACAGGGTACAGTTCTTTGCGCTATCTCAAAAGATTCCCAATCTCGCGATTGAAAATTGACCGTTCCTTCGTGAGAGATATAATGGTAGACCAGAATGATGCACAAATCGTCCAAACTATTATCGCGATGGCTCGACATCTGAATATGAATGTAATCGCGGAAGGTGTTGAGACGGTTGAACAATTAAATTATCTAAGAAGACACAATTGCATGGAAATACAAGGCTATCACATTAGTCCTCCATTACCAGCTAAAGATATTACGATGTGGATGAGATCCTGGGAGCCCGTTCAAATAACCCAAGAGTTAGCCTGATGTGAGATCATCGATCTCATTCAGAGTTATGGAGTAAACCTTCTTCTCATCCACATGGTAAGCGGTTATATTCCCAGTTGTCCAATCGAAATTAAGAATACGACATGGGATACTGAGCTTTACGCCTTTTCCCTTGTTTATTGTAAGACGAACTAGCGATCTATCTTCCTTAAATTGTTCGATTTGTTGGGTGATTGGCTTGTGCTGGAGTTTAGCACTTTTTGGTTCAACCGTCTTATTTTCTTTTTTGGAAGCAGTTGCTTGAGATTTATGATCTGTAATGGCCCCTGATTTGGGCTGGGTGATCTTCTCTTTCGGTTTATCTAAGTTTGTTTCGATAATTTGACCTAAATTAATGCCCTTAATAATCCGATAATCCGTCACTTGTTCTTCATTTAGCAGGTGAGTTAAGACTTCTAATGCATGTCCGTTCGTTCTGCCTTTGACCAATACCTCGATAGAGAATAAATAACCATTATACTCTTCATTGTTTTCTTTCTTCTCATTTTTCACATTTTTCTCATTCAAGTGACTCATCCCCCATAGTGAATAATTGCTCAAGATGTTCTGCAAACGGTGGATAGATGATCCCTTTTTCCGTTATGATCGCCGTTACATATTCGTTCGGTGTTATATCAAATGAAGGGTTGTATACTTTAATTCCTTCGGGCGCTGTGCGTTTGCCAAAGCCTGAAGTAATTTCATCACCTTCGCGCTCCTCAATGGGTATGTCTGCACCCGTAGCCGTTGATAGATCAATGGTTGATAATGGACATGCTACATAGAATGGAATGCCGTGGGCTTTAGCCAAGACAGCGACACTGTACGTTCCAATTTTGTTAGCAACATCCCCATTAGCAGCAACACGATCTGTTCCAACGATTACCGCTTGTATCCAACCTTTGG
>JBBDTA010000098.1:0-5708 GCA_040904605.1 Paenibacillaceae bacterium | reverse complement strand
GGGTAAATTTCGACTTTATACCTGTGCCATTTTTACCTTCCATTGATTGAAATTATACATACACTTAAAATTAACAAAAAAGTTATCTTAACTATATTGTTAACCAAATTCTACACTGTACATGGCTAATAGTCAAGAAGCATTTTGTAAACCTTCATACATTTATCTCCAATCTGCTATTTAATTAGATGTATCTTTTTTTATGCTCCGTTTGAGCCTTAATCTTCGCTCTTAGCGTTTATTCGACTCATTCCGAAACATCTTACTGATTTCATCCGGCTTAACCGTCACCACCGATGCTTCCCTATTCGACTCGGAAATTGCCGTGAACACTTCATTCCGATAGACCTCAATATGCTTGGGAGCTTTCACCCCTAGCCTCACCTGATCACCCTTAATCTCCACCACGACCAGTTCAATGTCGTCACCGATCATGATGGACTCACCTTTCTTGCGGGAAAGCACCAGCATCGTCTACACCTGCTCTCCCTTGACCGACTCAGGCAGCAGCCTGTGTTTGGTCATGTAGTCTGAATCATGCAGTATGATTTGTCTGCCTAGTGCACTCTTATGATTAATCACAATAGGTGCAAGCAGGTTAACCGTTGCATCAGCCAAATGATCCCGTACAGAAACTACGGTAAGAACGACAACCTGATCTTCAGCTTCAATATGTAATTCTTCCTTCAAGACATCAGTAATCGTGAATTCATAATCGGGATAAAAACCAAATGGTTCGGCAACGAGTAACGATAATTTCTCATTATCAATACATTGCAAGTAAGAGAATGGAATATCATCGCCAATCGACAGCAACACGAACTGCTGGCTCTCTTCAAAACCAGGGATTCCGTGTGGAAATTGTACAACCTTATCTTCTTCTATCTCAATTTTACCAAAAACTACAGTTTCTAATACCATGGTTCCCACGTTGATCCATCCCCCTAATTCATTATGAAAAAGAAAAAACTATAGAAACTTCCTATAGTCTGATTATACTTCATTAGATCTGTAAATCAATTTGCGGGGGTATGATCTCTACCCTATGGTATTGAAGCATATAGATATCCAATTTGCCCCTTGTGAATTGGTGCCGAGGCTGATTTGGGTCAACGCGCAGATTCATTTCTCCAGCCACTGGCTCAAATTCCGGAGCATGCGCAGTATATTGAATATCTACATTATCAGGACCAGCGGGGCCAGCAAAAGCTAACTCTATACGATCAACTGTCCGGTTCTGAGCAATATCAGCAATGGCATTCGTATTGAGATGAATGGCAGCCAACTGATTACCTTCCTCGGCAATCCGACCTATCGTATTCAGAACGATGTTCTTTACAATCCTGAATATGCTATTCATAGTATTCAGATGAGAGCCTACAGCTAGCGCATCCCAGGCTCTCGATTGGTCGATGCGGAGATCACCACTCTGAGAATGAATATTCACGGTGGGTGCTTTCGTGCTCAATTCGAATGTAGCGTGAGGCTGCTCGGTCTCCAGCTTGAATGGTGTGGTATCCATGCCTAAGCGGGCAGGTTGTAGGTTAATCTGAATGGTTGGTATTCTCACTTGATCCTACCCCCTGTACAACCGTTAAAAATTCTATCTTAAGAAGTCAATTAAGGATGGACGAATGATTCGCGAGCCCACACTCAGTGATGCCTGATACACAGCTTCATCTGTCTTTAATTTCGTAATCAATTCGGCCATATCCGCATCTTCCGTCTTCGATAGCATTTGCTGCAGGTTAATATTGATATCCTTCAACCGTTCTTCAGAGAGCTGGATACGATTCACCTTCGCACCAATGTCCGCCCGGACTTCCAGAAACTTATTCACTCTGGTATCCAATTGACCGATAGCGGTATCGATGCCGGCAAAATCACCAGTAATAAGAGCCGTATGTAGATCAGACATCATCTTAAATGTATTATCTGCATCTGTGGGAGAACCGAAAATAGTATTACCAGATACATTAACAGCAATCTTCACACCTACACCAATCTCGAATACAATCTTGCCATTATCTGCAGTATCGGAGGCGGGGTCCACTTCTGAATAAGGTTGTATATCCGTCATCTGCCCGTTAAACACATATTTACCATTAAACTGAGAATTGCCAAGTGTGATCAACTGATTCTGAAGTTGCTCCACTTCACTGGCTATTGCATTCAACGCGATCTGAGGATTCGTTCCATTCGCTCCTTTAACAGCGAGTTCGCGAATACGTTGGAATAGATTGCCGACTTGATCGGCAGTTGTATCCGCATGCTCTAGCCAGGAAATGGCCGAGTCTACATTCTCGTGATATTGTGTATTCGCCGCTAGCTCACTGCGATAGCGCATAGAATAGCTAATTCCCACTGGATCATCGGACGGTTTATTGATCCTGCGACCTGTCGCTAGCTGATTCTGCGAGTTATCCATGCGGACCATATTCTTATTCAGATTATGAATAAGCTGTGTATTCAACATACTCTGAGTAACTCTTGAAGCCATCAGCTCTCACCTACCTTATCGTTAGTGTTGATTATCTACCTACAATACCCATCTGATTAATGACCTTATCGAGCAGCTGATCGAATGTGGTCATCGCACGTGCAGCAGCATTATAAGCATGCTGGAATTTAATCATATTCGCCATCTCTTCATCGAGTGATACTCCACTAACAGATTGTCTTCTCTTATCAACCTGCTCTACGAGCATTTGTTGATTCGAGGATTGTCTAATCGCTTCTTGGGTTTGAACCCCAAGCTGTCCGACTAATGTCTGGAAGAACTGCTCGAATGTACCCTGTGTTAGAATCGGTGTTCCATTCGCTTGTGGATCGAAGTCGAATTTCTTCGTTCGGAAGCCTGCTATTAATAATGCAGTATCATTGTTTCCCTTGACCACTCGGATCGTACCATTATCATCATACAGTCGAGTAGACGCGGCGATATTCGCTACCCGATTCACGATATCTGGATTTACAGTTAAACTCTCTGCGTTAAATTCTGTATGTCCATCCTTTAATGTAAAGAAAGGGATTCCTGTTTGCGGCGGATCGTCTAATGTGTATCCTAGTGCGTGCATACCATTGAGACCCTGTACGGTAAACTTCGTATCGGCAGTAAGTGTTCTATCTGCTAGCGTACCGGTATACGTAACACCATTGATGACCGTGCCGTCTGGAACAACGGAGCCAGCTGGTAACGTAACTTCCACATCACCTTGAACAAGTGCCTTTACCATCGAATCCAGCTGGAATTGATAACTGGCTACATAGGTATCCCGTGACACGAGCATGCCATAGAATTGTCCACTATTTAAATCACCTGCAGCCATACTTGCTTGCAGGGAAGCAGCTGTTACGGTTGTTGTCACGTTCTGACCATTAACAAGCTCCACATTACCCATACGAATCGTATACCCTGAAGCTGTCTCAGTCACATTAATATTCATATTTCCAGATAATTGATCTACAAGCAGATCACGTTGATCCCTAAGATCATTCGCATCATTGCCAAGACCCTCCGTTCGGAAAATCTCACCATTCAAGCTAGTGATCTGTGAAGACAAGGAGTTGACCTCATTAACCTTTACATTAATATTCTCTGTTAAGTCAGTAGTTAGATCACTCAGCTGCTTAGATGTACTATTGAATGCATCTGTTAGCGCTAAAGCACCTTCCTTGAGTGCAGCACGAGCCGTTAAGTTCTCGGGCTCCTTAGTCAGTACCTGCCATGCATTCCAGAAGTTCTCGATGACCTTACGAACACCGGTATCCGATGGCTCGTTCACAATTGCTTCAAGCTTCTCTAGGGAATCCTTACGTATGACCCATTCGCCGAATTCCTTGTTTTCACTATAAAATTGATGATCCAAGAAGGTTTCCCTAATCCGCTTAATATAGTCAAATTCAACTCCCGTACCAATCTGACCCGCAGAGTTACTTCGCTGTATACCAGGAGCCTCCATGGGCTTAGAGTTAATAAGATTAACCACCTGCCGAGAATATCCGACGGTGTTCGCATTCGCTATATTATGACCTGTCGTCTGCAATGCGGTTTGTTGCGCGAACAGGGCTCGTTTGGATATTTCCAACCCGCTGAATGTTGACCTCATGCTAGGTGACTCTCCTTCTTGTTATAACATCTATCCCCGGGCATCGAACATCCGACGCTTGTCTGAATGAATGGCTGCCGCTTGTGCAGGGTTCTGATAGGTAGCATCCTGTCCCGGATCTCCCATAAATAAATCCATCGAATGATTAATGAATGCTAATGATAGCTCAATCAGCTCTTGGTTCAGAGCGTTCGAGTCCTTCAATTGACCAATCGTCCCCATCAATGCTTGATGAGCAACTGTTAATGCACGACGATCTTCAGCGTTATAAACCAGCTTCATGATATCGGTAACGGTGAAGGAAGGATCCGGATTCATCCCTGATTCTTTAAGAAAAGCAACTATCGCCTTTCTCCACTCTGCCTCGGTCTCCGCAACCTTCTTGAGCAATTTGGACTCCTGGCTAACGAATAAGGCTAGCTCATTCACCTGATTGTTCACAAGGACTGTCTTCTTCAGCTGTCCCATGTCCAATAGCTTAAGATGCAGAACGTTTAGTTCCTCTAGCTTCTCAATAACAGCCGTGATCGGCATGAATATTCACCCGCCTCTGTAACCTTGTGTATACATATATGTCTTAATTATTTAAATAAGGCAATAACTTATCAACGATATCGTTAGCATCAACACTATAGGTACCTGTAGATACAGCATCCTTCAATTGCTCAATCTGTTTCATTCGCACCGGGTCAGCCGTAGCTGTTGCTTGATTCTGAAGCAGCTTCAATGCTTCTTCTGAGATCTGAACCTGATCCTTCTTGCCCTTGCCCGTAACAGAAGACGTATTACCCGAGGGCGTATTATTACGGTACGGGTTAACCGATCCGATTCGATTCACATCATTAATCTTCATTAGAATCACTCACCTTTACAGAAATGGTTGCCTCTCTAATAGAAAAAGGAAACCGATATATGATTATTATCGGCTTCCCTTATGTGATTTTGAATAGCTGTCTAATTTTTATCTATTGTTTTGTAGGTTTGTGCTTGTTTGATCCTCAATTCCTCTTCCTTCTTTGCTCGATCCTGCTCTTTGACCGCATTAACATCCTTCGCTAATCGCTTACGACACTCATCACACATTCCGCCTTCACGAATGACCATGCCACAAATCTCACAAGGATAGGCCATGTTAGGTGCATTATACAAGGATATTCGACCTTCTTTGATAAACTTGGTGATCTGCTTAATGGACACCTTCGTTTCATCACTTACATCATGGATGGTTGCTCCCTTGTTCTCACGCAGGTATTTCACACAAGCTTCATATTCCTGATCAATTTCCTTGACGCACGATGGACACATATCCTTGATGCCTCTAGCGAAGATCTTCCCGCATTTCGGACAATTCGATATATTCATACTCATTATCATTACCCCCTTACAATTGACCATGATCTTATCTATTATCTAATAGTTTACATGATTTAACTGCAAGTAGACAAGAACTATAATTCCTCACCTCGCCCAAGTTAGACTGAACACCCGCGAATTGGGAATAGCTTCCCTGATGACCCGTGCACATTCATTCATCGTGCTTCCAGTGGTGTATACATCATCGACGACAATGATATTCTTGGTTAGCTTATGAGGATCCGC
>JBBDTA010000097.1:0-5762 GCA_040904605.1 Paenibacillaceae bacterium | reverse complement strand
ATGTTCATTTTTTCAATATGTAATTGAGTTTCTTTTGTTCCCAGCTCATAAATTCTCTTATATATTTCTATAAGGTAATAGTCATATGTGTCATTCTCATCATCAATGTGTTGGGGAATGCCAGGTGTCATTCCGCGGATGAATGTGCTGTCCCCAGCATCCCATTTACTGTAAAGTAACTCCTGCAGCTGTTCTACTTCCTGGTCGGTTGCCAATATTTCCAACTCATAAGACGCTGCCCCTTGTTCGGCCAGAATGGAATTGGCTTGAACAGACACGTAATATTTCGTCTTTTCCATAAGATGCATCCTCTTTCTAAATGGTTTCTTTATAAATGAGATAAATGATATAACTGATTGCAACAAGGATTAGAGTCACCAGATAAACAAGTACAATCGGATTTTTGACAATTGGATGTTTCTTCATGCTCTTATAAAATTTTTGTCCCAGCATGTCTTTTTTTGTTTTTACCACCGTTATCGTCTCCCCTAAGTGAAGTTTTCGCCCCCTTTAATTTGTCCTATATCGAGAAAATTATTTCATCGATTTGCCATGAAAGTATAATAACAGCAAAGGGAATATTCCCCTAACTAATAATTAGGGGAGTAACGAAACGTTATCCCTATGAGTACAAGGTCGAGGGATTGACATCGGGAAAAACCTATTATTTTCTCATTCGAAGTCAAGAGGCTTCTGGTCTGTTCGATGACAATGTAAGATCTCTAAAAATCAGGATTTCTTTGTGATTATCGTTTCAAGATCTACTTCTCCTATTGTATCGAAGCCAGAATTGCTTCCATTGGTAATATATAAAGCAGCCTATGCAAAAACCGGACAATGCTAGTACTACTGCTATGGTTAACATCGCAAGAAAGACATAAGCGACGACAGTTGCCTGGAAGGCAAAGGAAATCAAACAACCGAGTAGGAAAAGAATAGCCAACAGATTATTAAACCTTAGCAGCTCTCGACTTTCCGTTCTGGTGCTAGCAGGAAGCAACCTTGTGAATAAGCGAATAAAGATGTTGTGTTGAACACCGAGCCAACGAGCGGTTAATTGTACAATTAAAGCAACCGCAAGCAGCCAAGGCTGTCCAATGATGATCGTAATGATAATACATAATAGAATTCCTAATTGGTTTGCTCGAACCCAATGTAGTGGAATATCATCGGCACATTCGAACGATGGTGTTGATGGGTGAAGTGTCATAGTAATGCAGCCTCCTCTTGTGGATATCATACCATAATCTGCACAAAAGGCAATCGGAAAAGTCGGATATAATTTTCATGAGGAAACTTCACCTTATTTTCAAGGTATCCGTGCTTTCACACTAAGCAGAATAGCGTTTATTGTTTTCTCGTGACCGTGGATCTTTAGCTTATGTTCATTCACCTGTTTAGAAATCGTGACAATCGATGTCAGTGTGTTTAATATGCTTTTGGCCTCGCCTTTTTTTACAGATGAATTTAAGGTTTTCCACTCCGAGGTGAAGCGTTGCTTAGGCTTGGCCATTCGATTTCGTTCTGACTTGATCTTCACCTTGATTGGATCGATATCGGATAGGAGTGCTCGTAGCTTCTTGACTGTCTTAGCCTTGTTATCCTTTGCTGTTTGGAAAATTTCCTCCTTGCTTCGAATATCCTGTCGTGCCAGCTGAACCGCAATCTGCATGACATCTGCCTGTGAACGAAGAAGACTATTCAGCTTCTTATTTTTAAGTATTCTGGCCACCTTAATTTGTTGGTTTAAGGAGGTGTAAGAATCGAATAGCGGTTGATATTGCTCTTTGGCCTTTTTTACTTCTGTCTCCAGCTTGCTCAATTTGTCGGCATCAATGAGCTTGATCTGTTTGCGTAGGAGGAGCAGGGCTTCTTCATTCTGAGCATGCAACTCCTTAATTTTCTCATCCCATTGCTGCTCCTGCTCCTGTAATGTAAGAAGTGTGCTGTACTGGAGCCTCAAGCTGCTCGCTACCTTGGCATCGGCGTTGGACATTACTTTCTCTAGTGCAGACTTGGCGGTAGTAGACAATTGGGCAGGGGCCGCCAATATCGAAGCTGGAGCAACAATCACTAGCATAATTATGAACAATACAATCACTTGCAATCCGCGCATTTTAATTCCTCCTCGTATTAAAGCATAGGCTGCTTGATGGGGGTGACCTACAACAAAAAAGCACCAACAAGAAAAGGCTTTAATAGCCTAGTCTTACGGGTGCTTCCTACGTAAGTTATCTAAATTTGATTTTAATTGGATTAAATATACATCACATGAATTAGAGTGTCAAGAAACGATTTCAAACCTAACCTAAACATAAAAATCCCCAACTTGACACTTAGCATCCGTGATAAGGATAATGGTAATAGTAAATGCATTACATGATTCTATGAAGGAGAGATGCAGATGAACGGCGTACATTTTGTATTGGGGTCACCTAATGCTTACATCCATGAGCCAGGTATTCTGAAACATGCAGGAGAATGGATAGGTCGGTATGGTAAATCAGTTTTTGTGGTAACCGGACATAAATCCTGGGAGAGCTGTCGAAATCGTCTGACTGAAAGTCTAGATAGAGAAGAGATTCTTTATGAAGTTCATACGTATAGTGGAGAATGCTCTTACGAAGAAGTGAGCCGATTGAAGGAGCTTGTACCTGCGAATATAGAACTGATTTGTGGGGTAGGAGGCGGGAAGGTGTTAGATACAGCCAAGGCTCTGGCTAACAGCTTGAATAAGCCCTTCGTAGCCATCCCTACTCTCGCAGCGACCTGTGCAGCGGTTGCTAATTTATCGGTCATGTATACCGAGGATGGGGTATATATCGATTTTCCTGTCTATATCAGAGGAACCTTACTCTGCCTTGTAGATACTGAAGTTATCGCGAATGCTCCCGTTCGATTTCTAGGTGCAGGAATAGCAGATACACTGGCGAAATGGATTGAGGCTCCTATGTCCGCTATAGGAAAGAAGCATAATCTTCCTACTATAGGTGGGCTTCAAGCTGCTAAGCTATGCTACGACACACTGATCAAGCATAGTGCTCAAGCGATGCAGGATTCCCTTCATTCGCTCCCGAGTGAATCACTGCAACATGTAATAGATGCAAATTTACTTTTCAGCGGTATGGTTGGAGGTCTCGGAGAAGACAACTGTCGGTCGGCCGCGGCGCATGCCATTCATAATGGAATAACGGTCATTCCGGAAACACATCTAATTCTCCACGGAGAGAAGGTAGCTTACGGAATATTGGTGCAGCTAGCCTTGGAGAAACGATCACAATCCTACATCGATGAAATATTAGATTTCTACCAAAAGGTTGGTTTGCCTTATAGATTAGAGCAGATTGGTATCCATCGTGAATTAAGTGACGTCGAGTGGAAAGAGGTTGCTCGCGTATCGTTGTTACCCACGAGCACGATGAGCAATATGAGCATTCCTGTTACCTCTGAGATGATTTTGGAAGCGTTCAGACAGGTTGAACAATGGAGCTCACCTATTCAGAAATGATTTCGGATAACGCTTAATTGATTCGCTCCTGCTATTCCTATAATATGGGTGGTAATATACCGAATCCATGCAGGTGATGCGCTATGAATAATGATGATATCGATCTATTAAGACAAGCTAATGATTTAAATCAAATTTCTGCTTTTCTAGCTCTTAGAGATATTCCGCAGCTAACTAGAGAAGAGCTGTCTTCTTGTTATGGAATCGATCAGGCGGACCTGCTTCTCGTATTAGGGAGTAGTGTCATTTCGACTATAGAGATTGCTGCTAAGGCTATTGAAGCTGGGTTAGCCAAGGAATTAATGATCATCGGGGGGCGTGGACATTCCACCTCTTATTTGGTCGAGGCTCTTCAGCAATCACCTTCGTATAAGGCTATTCCAACTGAGCATAGGTCGGAAGCCGAAATCCTACTAGAGATTGCTGTTCGATCTGCGAAGCTTCAGCGAGATGATATTCTCTTGGAGACGGAATCTACCCATTGTGGCAATAATGCAAGCTATGCATGGGAGAAACTAGTGTCGTTAGAACGGAATCCTCGATCGATCCTAATCATGCAAGACCCTACAATGCAGTTGAGATCATACGCTTCGTTTAAGCGGGTATGGCAAGCGGCAGGTGTGGAATGCCAATGGATCAATTTCGCAGTATTCGTCCCTAATTTCCGTGTGAATAATGAACATTTGCACATAGAAGAACATGATCTGATTCAGCATGCTTGGGATGTGGACAGACTAGTCTCCTTGATCATGGGGGAAATTCCACGATTGCGGGATGATGAGAATGGCTATGGCCCAAGAGGTCGAGGATTCATAGAGCATGTAGATATACCTGAGCATATAGAAGAAGCTTATAAACGTCTGCTTCAAGATTATGCATTATTAATCAGAAATCCGAGCTGAGTATCGCCATACCCATCAGAAACATGTTACAATAATTAACGTGTTTGCTGATGAATGGGGTTGACAGCTTTGGGATATATCATGCTCCTCTTAGCCACATTGGCCTGGAGCTTTGTAGGCATACTAGTAACAACAGCATCGGCGATGCTCGATACTACGATTATTACCTTCTCCAGATTTGCAATCGGAATTGTATTCTTGGGTGTATTCCTGTTGCTCAAAGACGGTCGAATTAAGCTTCGAGGAAACCTGAAGTGGATATGGATTGGCGCGATAGGGAAGTGCTGTAATTATTATTTTGAGAATATTGGAATCGCCAATGGATATGCCTACGGCAACATTCTAATTCCACCGATTCAAACGGTGGTTCTTCTGCTCGTTTCAACTCTAATATTGAAGGATCACGTTTCCAAAAAAGGCTGGATAGCGGCGGTTCTATGTATCATTGGTGTATTGTTCATTAGCTGGAATGGTCAGTCTTTATCGTTATTCTTAGAGAGTGACGCACAGATTACATTTCTTTTCGCAATAGCGGCTGTAGGTGCTGCTTTGCATGTTCTAAGCCAGAAGATGCTGATCAAGCATATGGATACGGGAAATATGAACTTCTCTGTTTTCTTATGGTGCTCTCTCATAATGGCACTTCCACTGCCTATACAATCCCAGGGCTTCGTCGGTCCCTCAAGTGGACTAGCCTGGCTGTCCGTCATTATACTCGGACTAATAACGGGCTTAAGCTTTTATTGGTTCACAGAGGCGGTCCGCCGAGTACCATTCCCGATGATCGTCATTATTAGCAATAGCTCCGTTCTATTTACAATTCTGTGGTCTTATTTATTCTTTAGAGAGCCTATTACGTTGTATATTCTTAGTGGAGCTTTTGCGTTCATTGTCGGATTGGTTATTCTTAACTTGCCTAGCAGACGACCATTACCAAATTGAAGTGAAAGGGGATTATGATGGCGAAGCAAAAATATTACGTGGTATGGGTCGGAAAGTCACCTGGCATCTATACCAATTGGGCGGAATGTCAAGCGCAGGTTCATCAGACAATCGATGCGAAATTCAAATCATTCGATTCTATGGCAGAAGCCGAGAAGGCGTATAAAGCTGGCTGGAAGCTATACTGGGGACAAGGTCGGAAATCCAAAGTTAATAAAGACAAGCCCATATCCAGCAGCGATCTGGAAGATATCGATTATCATAGTATTTCTGTAGACGTAGGAACCAGTGGCAACCCAGGACCGGTTGAATATCAAGGTGTCGATACACGTACTGGAGAGGTCATCTTTACTCATGGCCCTGTCAACAAAGGAACGAATAATTTAGGAGAATTTCTAGCGATCGTACAT
>JBBDTA010000096.1:0-5781 GCA_040904605.1 Paenibacillaceae bacterium | reverse complement strand
CAGAGACAGAGAAGAAGAACATCATTGAAATTATTATCTCTAAGCAACGGAATGGCCCGACCGGTACCGTTGAATTGGTGTTCCTTAAAAACTTCAATAAATTTGTTAGTGTCGTGCAATCGAGTCAGGAGTCAGCAATTGGACAATTCGGCTAGGGGTATGCCTAGTGGAATAAAGTAACTTGTTTATTACTGCGAGAAATCGTATATCCGAACGATTATTGGGATGGCTTGCTGAACGTTCGTTTTTATTGACAACATCATAGTCTACTGCTACACTAATAATGCCGCTTTGGACGAAAGCGGCTACATTTGTGGTGTGAGATGACACTTTTATGGGGGTATACTCGATGACAACTGTTGTTGTGGTTGGAACGCAGTGGGGCGACGAAGGCAAGGGGAAAATTACCGATTTCTTAGCGGAGTCCGCGGATGTTGTTGCTCGTTATCAAGGCGGTAACAATGCGGGACACACAATTATTATTAAGGACAAAAAGTATAAGGTACACTTGATACCTTCCGGAATATTCTATGACGATAAGCTATGTGTCATTGGTAATGGTATGGTGATTAACCCTGCAGCTCTATTGGATGAAATTAAATATATTCAGGATAATGGGTATACAACTCAAAATTTGAAGATCAGTGACCGTGCTCATGTCATTATGCCCTATCATATTACGCTGGATGTATTGGAAGAGGCGCAGAAGGGTGAACAGAAAATAGGGACAACACTCAAAGGAATCGGTCCTTGTTATATGGATAAGGCAGCACGTAACGGTATTCGTATTGCTGATTTGCTCGATAATGAGGTATTCGAGCCTAAGCTTCGCGCTGCGGTAGCCTCGAAGAACAAATGGATTGAACAGGTATATGGATCTAATGGCTTGAATGCGGATGAAATCTTGGAGGAATACACACAGTATGCCGAGCAAATTCGCCCTTATGTAACGGATACTTCAGTAGTTCTGAACGATGCGATAGATGATGGTCGTAAGGTATTATTCGAAGGCGCTCAAGGTGTCATGCTAGATATCGATCATGGCACATACCCGTTCGTTACTTCGTCTAATCCATCCGCTGGTGGTGTTTGTATCGGGTCAGGAGTTGGGCCGACCAAGATCCAGCAGGTCATTGGTGTGGCTAAAGCCTATACAAGTCGAGTTGGCGATGGACCTTTCCCAACCGAGCAGAACAATGAAGTCGGTGATCGCATCCGTGAGATCGGTCATGAGTATGGCACGACTACAGGACGGCCAAGACGTGTAGGCTGGTTTGACAGTGTAGTTGTTCGTCATGCAAGACGTGTTAGTGGGATTACAGGTTTATCCCTGAACTCCATCGATGTACTCAGTGGTCTGAAGACCGTGAAGATATGTACAGCTTATAAGTATCAAGGGCAGATCATTGATTATTATCCAGCAAGCTTAAGTGTCCTTAATCAATGTCAAGCGATCTATGAGGAGCTTCCAGGCTGGGAGGAAGACATTACGCGAGCTCGAACACTTGCTGAATTGCCTCAGAACGCACGCCGTTACGTAGAACGTGTTTCCGAGCTGACTGGTATACCGATTGCCATCTTCTCGGTTGGCCGTAATCGGGATCAGACGAATCAAGTTGTGACTATATACTAAACGAATATGTTACGTAGAATCTTCAACATACCCTGTTGAAGATTTTTTACTTTTCTCTTCTGCTAATGTTATATGTTTTTACATGTAGAGGGAATGAAATTGCGGATGTTTCGTCAATACTAGAAGAGAATTTGCACAATTCATGAAATTAACTCAGATATGGGGGCTTACGCGAAAGGATGGAGCTCGGATGAGATTGTTAGGATGGTTTAGCAAGCTGTTGATTTCCGTGCTGTTGATTTCGTTTCTCTCTGTATTCACAACCGCGTATATTGTAGATCTATATATCAATCGGTTTCTGGAGCAATGGAACGTGGCGGATACATTAAAGCCTACTGTGGACGCAGAAGATTACGTGTCAAAGCTAATCAACCCATCACGAATATGGACCCAGGATGATTCACCTTCACCAACTTCAATACAAGAAGATGAGGTGTTGAATGAAGATCATACTGCTACAGAGGAGGATGATCCTGGGCTGCCTGTGTTCAATCCGGAGCAAGTGACCGGAATGGAGCAGGAAGACGCTCAGTCACCTGCCTCTAGTGATCTGAAGGATACTGTAGTGATGTCTGCTCAGGAATTTAACGAGAAACGAAAAAAACTAACCAATCAGGATAAATCGGCTATCTTCGCTATAGTGATTACCAAGCTCCCGCAGAAGGAGCTTCAGAAGATGTCTTTGCTTCTCGAAGATGGTATTACTGAGGAAGAATTGGGAAATTTAGAGGATGTTATGAATGCTTATCTGGAGCAAGAGGAGGTCACAAAATTACTTGCAATATTGAATAAGTATTAAGTAGATTGACATTTTCCGTTGAAAACAGTGTCCCCATTATGGTAAGGTAGTATAAGATTGCATGACAAAGCACCAACTGGAGCTTATATTGTCAGTGTTCTTTGAGAGACATATCCCTTATAGAGTACGGGTGTGGATCCATACAACTTTGCGGGTGAAGGAGACGATTATGACAGTTTTCAAGGGGAAAGATTGGATCCGTAAGACGAAGGTCCAATTACAGGACTTGACTGCCAAGGTCAAATTAACGCGAATCGATAAAGAAATACCATCGCGGATTTATCAATGGATAAGGTTGCACAGAATCGCCATCGCCAAAGGTACAGGGGCATTCGCTTTACTCATCGGGATTTCTGCTGGGGGAAACCAATACATCATTAGTAATACCTATAGCGTTTATCACGTTATTGTTGAAGGTAAAGAAATCGGAATTGTCAGTGACCCCCTTGTTGTTGAGAAAGCTAAAGAGGACAAACATACGCAAGTGCAATCGGAAAACCCCGATGTACATATGGTCCTAGACGAAACGGATATCAAGCTTGAGAAAGAAAAAGCATTCAAAGCTGTATTCAATGACGAGGCAGCTGTTCAGAGCTTAAAGCCGCTTCTGACTGCTCATGCGATAGGCGTAGAGCTTGTGATTGATGAGAAGGTTGTCGCCATTCTTAAGGATGAGGAAGAAGCGAACCAGGTACTAGAGGATTTCAAAGATATTTTCTCCGGTACGAAGAAGCAAGAATCGAAGGTCACCGTTCTCTCAGCATCCACAGAAGAAGCTCCTGACACTCCTGAGCTAAAGTCCATAGAATTTACGCAAGAAGTGAAGATCGAGCCCATAGAGAATATCGAAGCAGAGGATATTGTTGATCCGGATATCGTCTTGAACACACTTCAATCCATGGGGCAGGCTCCCGAGACATACATTGTGCAAGACGGTGATTGTGTCTCATGTATCGCTGAGAAGTTCAGTATTACCACGCAAAGTCTGTATGATATGAACTCGTGGATTGTCGACGATATGATCCGAATTGGAGACGAGGTTATTGTTAAAGGCTTCGAACCTACGTTAGCCGTCCGTACATTAGAACAATTAACGGATGAAGAAGAGATTCAATATGATACTATTTACGAACAAGATCCTTCACTGCGGACAGGTAAATCTAGGACGATCAATGATGGGAAGAATGGGTTAAAGCGTGTTACCTACGAACTGACCTCCATTAACGGTATATTGATTACAGAAGTCTTGGTGAATGAAGAGGTGCTTGTAGAGCCGGTAACTGCCAAGGTTGCCAAAGGCACATTGAGACTGCTGGGTGAAGGCACAGGTAAATTCTCCTGGCCGGTATCGGGTGCCAAGCTCACGAGTAGCTTCGGTAAACGTTGGGGTACACAGCACAAAGGTATCGATATTGCCTCATCGAACCGGACGATTAAGGCTTCTGATACAGGGAAGGTCGTATTCGCCGGAACCAAGAATGGCTATGGTAAAACCGTCATACTGGATCATAAGAATGGGTATCGAACATTATATGCGCATATGAGTAAAATTACTGTATCCGAGGGCGAAGTGCTGGAGAAGGGCGATAAACTTGGTGTTATGGGCAGTACGGGACATTCCACTGGGGTACATTTACACTTCGAAATACATGTTAATGGCAAAATTCAGAATCCAATTAAGTTTTTGAAGAAATAATTTTTTTAGGAAGGGAAGCTTAACATATCGGGTATCCTTCAAGCCAAAGGGCTGAGGGGTACCTTTTTTTTGAACATCTATGTTAATATAAGTACAAGAGATTGATAGACTCTGGAGATCACAGGCGGTGGCAGGATGGCAGCAACAATATTAGTAGTTGATGATGAGCAGCCGATTGCGGATATTCTTAAATTTAATCTGGAGAAGGAAGGCTACCTAGTCATCTGTGCATTCGATGGAGAGACTGCTGTTCAATTAGCTTATTCGGAAAACCCAGATCTGATTTTGCTTGATTTGATGCTGCCTGGTAAAGATGGCTTGGATGTATGCCGCGAGGTGCGTATGAAGCTGAACACACCCATTATTATGCTGACTGCCAAGGATTCTGAGATTGATAAAGTGTTAGGACTAGAAATGGGTGCTGATGATTATGTAACCAAGCCCTTTAGTACTAGAGAAATTCTAGCCCGGGTAAAGGCGCATCTTCGTCGCCAAACGAATGCTATTCAGTCGCTTCAGGAGACATCATCCGTTCAACAAGGTATTCGAATCCACCACTTGTTAGTAGACAACGAAATGTATGTTGTATATAAGAATGATGTACCCTTAGATTTGACTCACCGTGAATTTGAGCTTGTTTATTATATGGGCAAGAATTGTGGTAAAGTCATGACACGTGAGCACTTGTTACAGGCTGTCTGGGGCTTTGAATATCTAGGTGACATGAGAACTGTGGATGTTACCATCCGTCGTCTTCGCGAGAAGCTTGAGGATGACCCTAGTAAACCGGAATATATTATTACAAGGCGGGGTTTGGGGTACCTGATGCGTAATCCCAAAACAGGAGGATCGTGAGCTCATGAAAGAAATCCGTTTCTTTCAAACGATACAAGTTCGATTGATCATGATTTATGTGCTGCTCATCCTGATTGCTATGCAGGTGATTGGTGTTTATTTTGTACGAACATTGGAGAGCTCCTTCGTAACGAATTCATCTGACCTGATGACGAAGCAAGTCGATTTACTCACAAAATTTGTTGAGCCCTATCTAGCTGCCATTCAAGAAGGAAGCGATGAAGAGGGTGAACGAACGTATAATGATTTGGACGCTGTCGTAAAAAATTTGAATACAATCAGTAATGCCGAAATTCAAATTATCGATGCGAATAGTAAAATTGTATCGACGACATCACTGAAGCAGCAGTCGATTGTAGGTCAGAAGAATACACATACGGAGGTAAGTCGAGCGCTACAAGGTGTTAGGAACATATCAGGAATGGCCATTGATGAGGCAGGTATTCGATTGAAGGTCATCACGATGCCTGTAGGGAGCAATGGAAAGGTCATTGGAGCTGTCTATATGGTCGCTTCGATGGAGGATCTCTATACGAGTATCAACCGGATCAATCGCATCCTATTCTCAGGGACGATTATTGCGCTTGCTCTGACTGCGCTGCTAGGCATTGTGTTAGCCCATACAATTACCCATCCGATTAAGGAAATCACCAAGCAGGCGAAGGCGATGGCAGATGGCGATTTTAATAGACAGGTTAAGGTATTAAGTCAGGATGAAATTGGCCAACTGGGCAGGGCATTTAATAATATGACGGATCGACTGAAGGAAGCCTTATCGCAGAATGAAGAGGAGAAGGA
>JBBDTA010000095.1:0-5806 GCA_040904605.1 Paenibacillaceae bacterium | reverse complement strand
TATGGCGGTGACATCTCACGTAAACGTAAGCTGCTGGATAAGCAGAAGGAAGGCAAGAAGCGCATGAAGCAAGTAGGTAATGTTGAAGTACCGCAAGAAGCCTTCATGGCCGTATTGAAAATTGATGATTAGGATTGTGAACACCATGTATCCCGACTTATCAGCGCCAAGAGCAGTGTATATACACATTCCATTCTGCACGAACAAGTGTCATTACTGCGATTTCAATTCATATGTGCTGAAAGGTCAGCCTGTGATGGCGTATTTACATGCGTTGGAACGTGAGATGGAGCGCACGGTCATCTCCTTACCGCCTGAACACATAAGTACGATTTTCGTTGGTGGAGGTACACCTACAGTACTCACGCCAGAACAGATGGAGCATTTCCTGAAGCTGGTGAACACCTATTTTCCCCATCATACAAATCAAGTTGAATTTACAATGGAGGCCAATCCAGGTACAACAGATGCTGATAAACTCGAAGCTATGAAAGCCGGCGGAGTGAATCGCATCAGCTTTGGCGTGCAATCCTTCGATAATACGTTGTTGCACCGAATTGGCCGCATTCATAATACGGACGATGTTTACCGAAGTCTAGAGCTGGCTAAGAAAGCAGGATTTAATAACCTGTCGATTGACTTGATGTTCGGCTTACCAGGTCAGACGCTCGAAACCTTGGAGTGTAGTGTGAATCAAGCGCTAAGGCTTGACCTGCAGCATTATTCGATCTATGGATTGAAGGTTGAGGAGAATACGCTCTTCCATACATTATTTCAGAAGAATAAGCTGCCTTTGCCAGAGGAAGAGGACGAGGTCATGATGTTCGAGTTCATCATGAATACCTTGAGAAGTGCTGGGTACGAGCAGTATGAGATTAGTAATTTTGCTCGACCTGGATACGCAAGTCAGCATAATTCGATCTATTGGCGTAATGAAAGCTATTATGGCTTAGGAGCAGGCGCACATGGATATGCGAAGGGCGTTCGTCATGTGAATGCCAAGGGCGTTCAGGAATATATCGACGCTGCGATTGATCAATTGCCTCGGATCGAGAATAATCTAATAAGCGTTGAAGAAGCAATGGAAGACTTCATGATGGTAGGCTTGCGTATGCTGAAGGGGATCACACATGAACATTTCTACAAACAATTTGGTCTTGAGTTAGACCAGGTTTTCGGTGCTTCCCTGCAACGTATGGTTCGCAAGGGTTTGCTTGAGCAGATCGAGGAAGGTTATCGTTTATCCCCGCAGGGGATTTTCTTGGGGAATGAAGTGTTCGGAGAATTTGTAGGAACTTTAGTGTGAGTGGGTGGTTTGCAAATAATGCTTGAGGGACTATACGGTATGATGTATATTTATTCATAACAATCATATTCTGTATGCCGTAAATTGGAGTTGATAGACATCATGGAATTACAATGTAGACGAGCAGAAATTCAAGACGTAGAGTCTTTATATAAGCTAATTCAGTTGTATGCAGAGAAGGGAATCATGCTTCCTCGGTCAGAGGAAATGTTAGTCGAGCTGATAGATACTTTCGTTGTTGCAGTAGTAGATGGACATATTGTGGGCTGTGGTTCATTATGCAAGCTAGGACAAGATCTAGTCGAGGTTCGTTCTCTGGGAATATCGGATGGATTTAAAGGTCTGGGGATCGGCAGAAAGTTAGTTGATCAGCTTCTAGAAGTGGCAAGGCTGCAGAAGGTATCTAAAGTGATGGCGTTAACGTATGAGGTTGCTTTCTTTGAAAAGATTGGATTTTCTGTTGTACCCAAGGATATTTTTCCTGAGAAGGTTTGGAGAGATTGTGTCAATTGCACCAAGCAATATTGCTGCGACGAAATTGCGGTGATGAAACGACTCGGTTAATTAAGGTAATATGGACAGCTTGCGAATAGGGATTGACTTGACAACACCTTACGCATTTTGGTATTTTTGTAGTAGGATTTAGCACTCGACGGATAAGAGTGCTAATCATATTCCAGATAGGGGCGTAATGGACTATGCTGAGTGAACGCCAAAGAATGATATTAAGTGCGATTGTGGATGATTATATCCGTTCGGCCGAGCCGGTAGGATCACGTAGTATCTCCAAGAGAGGCGACGTAGGCTTCAGTCCTGCCACGATTCGTAATGAGATGTCCGATTTGGAGGAGCTTGGTTTTCTGGAGCAGCCTCATACCTCTGCGGGTAGAATTCCTTCACACAAAGGGTATCGTTATTACGTGGATCATTTGCTGGGTACAGGTATATTATCCAACCAAGAGGTACACCTTCTAAAGGGAGTGTTAGCTGAGCGTATAACGGAAATTGAACAGATGATTCAGCAGGTGGCTATTATTCTCTCTAATCTGACGAATTATACTTCCATTGTATTAGGTCCTGAGGTGTTCAGTACAACATTGAAGCAGGTTCAGCTTGTTCCTCTCGATGACAATCGGGCTGTTGCACTTATTATTACCAATACCGGTCATGTGGAGAATAAGATCGTAACGATCCCAGAGGGGTTGTCGGTGTCGGAAATTGAACGAACCGTTGCTATTCTGAATGCCAGACTTACTGGGGTTCCGCTATTACAGTTGAAATCCAAGCTATATAACGAGATTGCTTCAGAGATCGGCAAGCATGTATCTAATTACGAGGAGCTTGTTAAGACAATAGATGGTGCAATTTCAAGTGATGAAAGCGACCAACGTTTATTCTTTGGCGGAACAACCAATATGCTCACTCAGCCTGAGTTTAGGGATGTTGAGAAGGTTAAGACATTATTAGATCTTCTGGACCAGACGGATCCATGGATGAAATTATTCGCTAATGCACAAGATGGAATTCAAGTGCGCATTGGCACAGAGAATAGTGTTGAGGCTATTAATAATTGCAGCCTGATTACCGCAACTTACTCCTTACAAGGCAAGACCATCGGTACTATCGGTATTCTCGGTCCCACTCGGATGGAATACGGCAAGGTTATTGGACTACTTGATCATTTCTCAAGGGATTTAACGACCATTCTTAACAAATGGTACAAATGATATTCCGATTCTTATAAATATAGAGATAACGGAAGATGAGATCTGCCATCATTGGCGTATTTCTCAGAAGGAGGTGAACGGAGAGTGAATCATACGAACGATGTTCCAACAACTTTGGAGGAAGAGACAGGCATAGAAGAACAAGCCGAGGCTTCCGTACCACAAGAGAATGAGGAAATCTTTGCTAACGAGCCGGTCGTTGTTCTGACTGAGCTTGAAATAGCACAGAAGCTAGCCGACGAGAATTATCAACGTTTTCTAAGAGTTCAAGCTGATTTTGATAATTTCCGCAGACGTTCCCGTCAGGAGAAAGAGGAATTTGCCAAATATGCTTCAAGTAAGCTCATTGAGCAATTACTTCCTGTCTTAGACAACTTTGAAAGAGCGTTAGCAACTGGAAGAGAAACGACAGACACAGAAAGCTTACTTAAGGGTGTTGACATGATCTTCCGATTATTGAGTCAGGTGCTGGAGCAAGAAGGCCTCAAGCCAATCGAAGCGGTCGGCCAACCGTTTGACCCAGAGTTCCATCAAGCGATCATGCAAGTGGAAAGTGCTGAGCACGTTGAAGGTACAATCGTTGAAGAAATCCAGAAAGGCTACAACCTGAAGGACAAAATTCTTAGACCAGCCATGGTCAAGGTTAGTTCATAGGAATATAAAATTATAGGAGGCTTAATAGCAATGAGTAAAGTTATAGGTATAGACTTAGGTACTACAAATTCATGTGTGGCTGTAATGGAAGGCGGCGAAGCCGTTGTTATACCGAATGCAGAGGGTAATCGTACTACGCCTTCCGTAGTCGGCTTCAAGAAGGATGGAGAGCGTATTGTCGGTGAAACGGCTAAGAGACAATCGATCACCAATCCAGATCGCACAGTAAGCTCAATTAAACGCCATATTGGTACATCCCATAAAGAGACAATAGAAGGAAAAAGCTACTCACCACAAGAAATTTCTGCAATGATTCTTCAGAAGCTGAAAGCTGATGCTGAAGCTTACTTGGGTCAACCGGTTACACAAGCTGTTATTACCGTTCCTGCATACTTCAATGATAGTCAGCGCCAAGCTACGAAGGATGCTGGCAGTATTGCCGGACTTGAAGTACTTCGGATCGTTAACGAACCAACAGCAGCTGCTCTTGCATATGGATTGGAGAAAGTAGAGGATCAAACGATTCTTGTGTTTGACCTTGGTGGCGGTACGTTTGACGTATCTATTCTAGAGCTAGGTGATGGGATATTCGAAGTTAAAGCTACAAGCGGTGATAATCATCTTGGTGGTGACGATTTCGATCAGCTCGTTATGGATTGGCTCGTAGCAGAATTTAAGAAAGAGCAAGGTATCGATCTTAGTAAAGATAAAGCAGCCGTTCAGCGCTTGAAGGATGCCGCTGAGAAAGCGAAGAAGGAATTGTCCGGTGTGATGTCGACATCGATCTCCCTTCCTTTCATCACAGTTGCCGATGGGGTACCTCAGCATCTTGAGTTGAATCTAACTCGTGCGAAATTCGATGAACTGACCGCTGCTCTTGTAGAACGAACAATGGCTCCAACGCGTCAAGCCTTGAAGGATTCCGGCTTAAGTGCTAATGATATCGATAAGGTAGTACTCGTTGGGGGTTCAACTCGTACTCCTTCTGTAGTAGAAGCTGTGAAGAAATTGATTGGCAAAGAGCCTCACAAAGGCGTTAATCCCGATGAAGTTGTTGCACTAGGTGCTGCAATCCAAGCTGGTGTCTTAACGGGTGATGTGAAGGATGTTGTCTTGTTAGATGTAACACCTCTGTCCCTTGGTATCGAAACAGCAGGTGGCGTATTCACGAAGATGATTGAACGGAATACAACGATCCCTACTAGCAAGTCCCAAGTGTACTCAACCTATGCAGATATGCAAACCAGCGTAGAAATTCATGTGCTTCAAGGTGAACGTTCAATGGCTACTGATAACAAAACACTCGGTCGCTTCATACTCAGTGATATTCCTCCGGCGCCACGTGGTGTTCCACAAATCGAGGTTACCTTTGACATCGATGCGAACGGAATCGTTAACGTATCCGCGCAGGATAAGGGAACCGGTAAAAGTCAGAAAATCACGATCACATCCTCAAGCGGCTTAACCGATGAAGAGATTGATAAGATGATGAAGGAAGCAGAAGCTAACGCAGAAGAAGATCGCAAACGTAAAGAAATGGTCGAAACACGTAACGAAGCGGATCAACTTGTGTATACGGTCGATAAAACGATCAAGGATCTTGGTGACAAGGTTGAGCAAGCTGAAATCGATAAAGCGAATGCAGCGAAAGAAGCTCTTCAAGAAGCATTAAAAGGCACCGACATAGATGCGATCAAGAAAGCAACAGAAGAAATGTCGGAGATCGTCCAACAGCTTTCAGTCAAAATGTACGAGCAAATGGCCCAAGATATGCAAGAGCAAGAAGCTAATGCTGGTACAGACGGCGATCAGAAGGCCAAAGACAATGTTGTGGATGCCGAATTCGAAGAAGTGACGAACGAAGAGAAGAAATAAGTAAACGATCTCTTTACAGATGGCCAAAGTCAGGTTAAACTTGGCTTTGGCTATCGTTTTGTATGGCTGTACAGAAATGAACATTGTTAGCTAGGGGTGGGAGAACAACCGATGAGTAAACGTGATTTTTACGATGTGCTTGGCGTGGATAAGGGAGCTTCGGAGGAAGAAGTAAAGAAGGCGTATCGCAAGTTAGCCCGCCAGTATCATCCCGATGTCAATAAAGCGGCAGATGCTGAAGATA
>JBBDTA010000094.1:0-33146 GCA_040904605.1 Paenibacillaceae bacterium | reverse complement strand
AATTATCTGATTGTGATGGCTTCTACTTCTCTCGCCCCTTGATAGATAAACTCGAACAGTTCCTCGATGTCTGCATCCTCAATACAAGAGAAAGCTACACGCAGATCGGTTTCTCCTAAGGCGATCGTACCAACACCATATTGATCAAGTAAATGAAGACGCAATGTCTCAGCACTGACCTTCTTCAGCTTCAAGCACATAAAGTAACCGGAATTGAAGGGATAATAATCCCACACATCGGCAAACTTTTCGGATTTGAGTACCTCTTTAACGAGGTTAGCTCGTTTTTTCATAATATCAAATTTCTCTTTTTTCTGTTGTTGGAACTCCGGGGATTGCAGCGCCTTAAGTATGAACGTTTGGGATGGATGAGAACCACTGGATATGGTAGCTCGAATAATTCCCGTGGTCTTCTGCTCCAAAGCACTTAGTAAGCTTTCTGATATTCCAGCATAAGTAATGAAGCCAACTCGGAATCCCCATACATACTCTTCCTTAGTCGCGCCATCTATCTTGATGGCCAGCACCCTCGGATGTAAATCAGCGAGCTGACCGAATAGAGATTGCTGCAGCGATTCTTCATAGAAGAGACCGAAATAAGCGTCATCTGTAGCCACTACTACGTTGATTCCTGCTTCTGCACCGGCTCGGATAGCAGCAATGATTGCTTCACCTTCTGTAACATTAGGTGTGTAGCCTGTTGGGTTATTAGGAAAGTTCAACACAACAACAGCTTTACCTATGTCCTTCTGAGCTAGAATGGAGGCTTTAAGCCCCTCAGCATTAAAGCTGCCCTGGTTATTATAGAGCGGGTAATAAACCATCTCGGCACCACGACGGATACCGAAGGTGAGTTCATAGTTTTCCCAGTTTTTATCAGGAATAATGACACGATCACCTTCATCCAAGAACAGATCGGCAATGATGGATAATCCATGCGTTAACGCATTAGTGACGATTGGATTACCGAATGTCTTGCCTTGCATCGAAGGATTCTCCTCCAGCATCTTGGTTCTCCACGCTGCGCGCAGCTCAGGCTTGCCTGCTGGAGGTGCATATGGGTAAATATCTTTGGGGGCATAAGAGGATAATGTATCCTGTATAACTTTTAGATGCATCGGTTGTTTGTTCTCTAGCGCGATCCCGATTGTAGCATTAAACTTAGCTGCTTTCTTGGAAGCCTCCGCTGATTGACTTAATATGCCTACTTTTGGGAAGAAAATTTCTTGCCCAAGTGTAGATAGCATCTCAAAGACATGTGGATTCTCTTTTTGGATCGTTTCGTTTAACTGTATGGCCAATAGGTTCATACTCTCCGTCACCCTTCCAACAATTCAAATTCATTAGGCACTATTATAACATGAATCATCGAGAGGAGTCACTGAGATTACGCACAATAAACCCATTTATCGGCACAATAACGATCATGAAGGATAGCTTGACTTCTTAAAGTTTACAATCGTAGCAGCGCCTTATTCGACACAACGGGGTATCGTCATCAGACCATTATTTGTGTACTTTAGACCTGTGGATAACCCCGATAGCCTCGCCCATCTTCACTTTACTGTTCGTCATGAGACCACTTCGTGGGCTGAAAGTTCCTGACTCCATCAATAGGACAACGGTTGAACCGAATTCGAAAAAGGCAAGCTCCTGACCCCTTTCCAGCTGACTGGCGAGGGGTTCAACATATCGAATACTACTGACATTCATCGCGCCAACTTTCACCACAGCAACCTCACCCGTATGATGCTGAATGTAGGTGATCAATCGCTCATTACGGCTTAATGTTCGCCTCATATAACGTAAGCCGAAATCATTAACAGGATATACCTTACCCGGAATATGTTCAGTTTCTAGAACCTTGCCGGATATTGGACTATGAATACGATGGTAATCGGTAGGACTGAGATAGAGTACTATATAGAACCCGTGCGCATAATTCACGATTCTTGGTGAGTGATTAAGCAGTTCCTCTACGGTGTAATCCTGACCCTTGACATTCAGAAGCTGTCCATCTGAAATTTCACCAATTCCTGTTATTAGTGCATCTACGGGACTAACCATTGTATTCGTTTCTTCATCTATGGGGCGCAAACCCGGCTTTAATCTCCGTGTAAAAAAGTCATTCAGTGAAGTATATTCCTCTACCGCTTTCTCCGCATCACTAAGTGAAATTCCATATAATCTCGCAAACCTTGGGATAAAATGTTTGCTAAATCTAGACTGGGCAACTCGACCTGTTAGTTGTGAAATCCATTTGCGCGATGACAATTCTGTTAATAATCTAAAAGTCGCTCTCCACATTGCAGTAACTCCTGTTCCTATTAAATGGCTTACTCGATATCTTGACATAGTTATGAGTATTAAGCAACATGATTACACTGTGAAGAGACTCCTGGGAGACCTCATATTTGCTTATGCTGCTCTAACAAATACTTCGCATATCCAATTGGATTCCGGTAGGTGTTCACCCATTCATCGATTAATCCGGCTTTGCGAAAGCTATAGCGCAAGTCTTTACAATTGCATTCAATAAAGAGTGGAAACCCATCAGGTGTAATCCCCACATCCAATCCAATATCGGCCAGATAGGGGAGATGAAGACTTAGGTGCCGTGCAACACTTAATGAAAATTGGGTCAATTGTTCACGTACATACGCGGAGGATTGTGCTGTGTTCGATCTGATAATCGTTTCTAACGGATGTACCTTGCCCCCTTGAGCTACATTGGTAATGAATGAACGATTCGCTGCTGCTTTACCGACAATACCCGTTACGGTCCAGTCACCAGTTCGGTCCCTCTGAACGGATACCCTGAAATCATAGGGGTGTCCTTCGAACTCTGCAAGTGGGAGCCGCTGCTGAACGAGATAGGATTGCTTCGCAATAGCATGTCGCAAGAAGAGTGGAAGACTGCTCCGGAATGTATATTGTCGGTAGTTGCCCTGTGAATTTCCACGATAGAATATGGTCCAGCTGTCGGCGGCCGATTTCTCCAGCTTCATAATCCCCTTACCGATACTTCCGTTATTCGGCTTCAGGATCAATGTATGATGTCGAGACATCATTCCCTTGATGCTATCTATGGTTGCTATTTCTGTTTCGGGAAGACTGACGCGTATGCGTGAATCCTGCAATAGAATTTGGTGAATCCGGTATTTGTAATACCGAGTAAATTGATTGAAAATGATCATACCATTCCGGGTAAGGCGTTCTAGCTTCTTGTTCGAGATGCTCCTGCGATACATAGCGCGATTGTGAATGATGCGTGGTGTCGGGACCTCCTTGCGAATAAAACCTAGACCCGAAGAGACATAAGCACGGACCGTCGGTTGCCCCGGGCGGATATCTCCTAGACGGAAGAAGCAAGGAACGACTTTATATTCATTCCCAGCGAGGACGTAATGATAGAGAGATTCATGTGCAGTTTTACCTTGTTCAATTCCCTTGAATAATCGTTGATTGACGAGCACACCTACATATGGACGTTTCACTATTCGTTTACCCCCTAACTACTCGCTACAATATGCATATGCTAGTACAGCGATTATGTATGGATAGGTATAGTGGTTAAAGGTCTATTTTGCTCAACATCTACTCAGAACTGTGTACTATACAATAATTGTTTCGAAGATGTTCGTAGAAAGGATGATCGTTTATGGATCGGATACACAGGCCGAGGATTGTGATAGTAACGCCAGGGACCTTTACGGTGCCTTCAAATTTAAGCAGCTCTGTAGAAAGAGTAGTAGATGCCTTGAGTAGAAATATGCAGGATGAGATCAATATGATCATTTTTTCTAGAAGGAGTAAGGGGTTCGCGGGATATGAAAGGAAGGGTAACATTATTCATATCAGACCTAGATCTAATGGGAGTAAATTATACAGTGCATCGGTTCATCGCTCAATTAACCGGCTTCGGCCTCATCTGATTCAGGTCGAGAACAGACCCGCTCAAGTTGTAAGAATGAAGCATAACCATCCACGCACACCAGTTTGGCTATCACTTCATTCCGTCACCTTCTTGGAATCAACAAGGGGGCTGAACCGACAAATCCGTCAAGGTCTCTTACTATCGGATAGGATTGTAGTTAATAGTGAGTTCTTGAAGGAAGAAGTGACACGACGTTATCCATTCTGTGGGCGGAAGCTGTTGGTGAATCATCTGGGAACGAATGAGCAATTATTCGTGTCACAGTGGTCTCCTGCTATTCAGAAGGAACGTGAGCGGTTGAAGGCAAGTATGGGATTTGAGAATAAACAGATTGTGGTATATGCTGGCCGGCTGATTAGATTAAAAGGAGTGCATCATGTGTTGAACGTGTGGTCACAGGTGGTTGAGCAACATCCCAATGCGATCCTGTTGATTATCGGCTCTGCCTATTATGGCTCTGATCGGTTGACTCCTTATGTCAGGGGCCTGCATCGGTTAGGGAATAAGTTTCCGCATAACGTCCGTTTTATCTCTTTCACCCCTTATAATCGTATGCCACAATGGTTTCGTATCGCAGATATAGCTGTTGTCCCTTCTATAGGTCAAGAAGCATTCGGACTTGTGAATGTGGAAGCGATGGCGTCAGGAGTTCCGATTATAGCTGGGGATGCTGGGGGGATTCACGAAATTGTTGAGCATGGCAAGAACGGTTACTTACTGAAGCTGAATTCGATTGAAAGTGAATTGCAGCTTCGCTTGTGTGAATTATTGGGAGATGCTTCTAAACGTCGACAATTCGGAGAATATGGTGCGCGCATCGTAAGCGAGAAATTCACATGGGGGAAGGTAGCAGAGCGGCAGATGGAGCTTTATCGTAGGTATACGCACATTTTTGAGCATTTTTAATTCCGCAGGTGACCACGCCCGACTTTATTGAATATGTTACAGGTGACTACTCTGAATGAGAAAGGAGCCTCGTATGAGAAAACCGAAGACAAGTAAAGGACGTAGCTCGCGAATATCGCGAAAGCCTTATAGCGTGGTTAACTTCTCCATGAACGAACTAAGCTTAATTGATGATAGACTTAAGGGTGTGAGTGTGGAACCTGCGTTAAAGAAGAAAAACAGAATTACAGTATTGACTGAAGCCTTACCCTTGGTACAAGCGAGAGCGGAAGTTATTACGAATGTTAATGAGTTGGTGGAGCAGAGTGAGCAATCTGAGCAGTTTGCTTTTGAGCAATCCGATCAATCCGATCAATCCGATCAATCTGGGCAGGCTGTACAGTCACAGCTAATAGTTTCATCACCGTCTATCGACTCCGTTTATACCCCTGTGCAGGAAATTAAGGATAGGAATTTAGGTGAACGAAAAGCCGTTGTATATACGGATGATATCGTTGACGGGGCGATAACAACCTCGAAAATTGCCAACCGGGCTATTGAGGAATTCAAGATGAAAACCGGAAGTATAGGCAGCGATACATTGAAGGATTTCGCTGTCACGCACGCCAAGTTAGCAAATCATAGTGTAATCTCTAGCAAGATTGCTCCAGGAGCTATCGACGAAATTCATATTGCCGATCTCGCGATTCCAGGTGGTAAGCTGCAGAATCGGTCCATTACTGATGAGAAGTTGGCAGATAACAGTATCTCATCGAAGAAGCTAGCGGATAAAACGATTGATTCTGTGAAAATTGCTGAGGGTTCAATTGGCACGATGCATATGAAGGAACAATCGATTACCACCGAGCTGATTCAGGATCAAGCGATAGTGGCTTCCAAAATTAAGAGTGGATCGATCGATGATTTATGCCTAGCAAATGAAGTAATTAATACTGCCAAATTGGCAGATGGAGCAGTAACTGTTGATAAGCTTTCCAAGAATAGCGTGACCTCAGAGAAGATCGGTGATTCTGGCATTACCTCCGCTAAATTAGCTGATGGATCAGTAACCTCAGCAAAGCTATCACAGGGTTCTGTCACAAGGGAGCATCTTGCGGGCCAAACGATCACGGGCGACCGCATTGCATTCAGAACGATCGATAATCGTCATCTTGTCCAACGCTCGATTCAAGGTGATATCATCATGCAGAATGCGATCAACGCTGAACATATTGCCCATGAGAATGTCAGAACAGAACATCTGGCAGATCGATCGGTAACAGCGATCAAGCTTGCGAACGAGGCGGTTAGTCGAGAGAAGCTGCAGAATCTTAGTGTCCATGAGGAGAAACTGGCCGATTATAGTGTGTCAGTCACTAAGCTTGCTAACGGGGCAGTCACCTCTGACAAATTGGCTCTAGGGGCCGTAACACAGGATCACCTCGCCGAGAAGTCGATAACTGGCGCTCGCATTGCTCAGAATGCAATTCAAGGTATACACATAGCGCAGCATGCGATTCAGAGTTTGAATATCGCTCCTCAAGCTGTCACTTACGAGCATATAGCCAACCTATCTGTGCTAACTGACCATTTGGCCGATCGATCAGTGACAACACAGAAACTAACTGGTAATAGTATCGGCACTGATTTATTGCTGAATAATGCGGTAACCACGGATAAGATTGCCGATCAAGCGATTACTACAGAGAAGCTGAAAAAAGCAGGGATTGATGGATCGCGATTAGCGAATGGAGCCGTTAACAGTGATAAAATTCAGAGCGGTGCTGTCGATTCCAGACATATTGTGGAAGGTGCATTAACAACGACACATCTGGCTGACCATGCAGTAACAACCTTAAAGCTGTCAGCAGAAAGTGTATCAACGAATAAACTGATCGATGGTTGCGTAACAGAGAATAAAATTGCAAACGGAGCTATTACTTCGAATAAATTATCATCGGCCTCCATTCGTAATGAACATGTAACCCATGGCTCGATCGCATCGGAGCAAATTGCCGACTCCGCGATCTTATCGCATCACGTCGCTGATGAGGCGTTGTATGGTATCCATCTGCAGCAGAATAGCATCAACAGTAACCATATTCAGGCATTATCGGTGAGATCGATTCATCTGGATAATGGGATCGTTACAGCAGAGAAGCTTGCAGCTAACAGCATTGGACAGGAGAAAATTAGAGACGGGAATATAATAAATGTCCATCTGGCTGATGGAATTATTACCAGCAATAAATTATCGGATCAATCTGTACAGTCGCAGCACATCATCGATGGTTCTATTCATGCTCAGCATATTATTGACGGAGCTATCGATCAAACTCATATTCAAGAGGGTGCAATATTATCAGCTGCTTTATCAGATAATGTGGTTACTGAAAGTAAAATCGCCAATAACAGTATCAGCGGGAATAAATTGATGCCAGGTCAAATCCATGGTCTGCATCTGCGAGAGGATTCCATATCTGGTGATCATCTTCAACTAGGCTCAGTGGGGGGTCGACATCTTCAGTCGAATTGTGTTACGACTGCGCATCTGGCTATCGGAAGTATCGCAAGGGATCGTCTAATGGACGGTATTGCCGATGAGAATCTGATCGCTGATGGAGCCGTGACCAGCAGTAAATTGGCTGAATTAAGTGTTACTGGGGATAAATTAGCCGATGCCAGTGTAGGAACTAGCAAGCTTCAGACGAACACGATCTCAACCGAGCATTTGGTTGATCATGCAGTAACTGCCGAGAAGATTGACGATCATGCGGTTACTTCATCAAAGATTGATTTGGCCTCCGTTCACAGCAGACATATAGCGCCCGAGTCTATCTCTTCTAAGCACATCAAACTATCCTCTATCACGAGCTATCATCTTCAAGATGAGGCGGTCATGGCTAATCACGTTGAATCAGGAGCGATTCATACGGATCAATTGGCTGACGGGAGCGTAACTAGGGAAAAACTACAGCCTCTATCGATAGAAAGTGAGCATTTATCGAATGGATCTGTAACCGAGCACAAAATTGCTGATCATAGTATCAGTGCAAATAAATTAATGCTAGGTCATATCCATGGGCTACATCTGCAGGAGGACTCCGTATCCGGCGATCATCTGCAAATAGGAGCAGTGGGTGGTCGACATCTGCAGACAGGTTGTGTGACGGATGAGCATTTGGCAGCAGGGAGTATCTCTCGGGATCATCTAGCGGATGGAATTGCTGATGAATTACTGATTGCGGACGGAGCAGTGACTGGAAGGAAGCTTGCAGATTCAAGCGTTACAGAGGAGAAGATCGCCGATGCCAGCATCGGTAATAACAAGCTAAAGGTCGACATGATCGGGACCGAACACTTGAAGGATCATGTCGTAACTGCCGAGAAACTTGGCGCAGAAAGTGTGTCAACGGATAAGCTGATTGATGGTTGCGTATCGGAGAATAAAATTGCAGACGGAGCCATTACATCCAATAAATTATCGTCTGCTTCTATTCGGAATGAGCACTTGACCTATGGATCGATCGCTTCGGAGCAAATTGCTGATTCCGCGATCCTGTCTCATCACATTGCAGACGAGGCGTTGTATGGCAGCCATATGCAGCAGAATAGCATTAATAGTAACCATATACAGGCTTTATCGGTGAAATCGAATCATCTGGATAATGGGATCGTTACAGCAGAGAAGCTTGCAGCTAACAGCGTTGGGCAGGAGAATATTAGAGACGGGAATATTATTAATGCCCATCTGGCGGATGGAATGATCACCAGCAATAAATTATCGGATGAATCTATACAGTCACAGCACATTATGGAAGGCTCTATTCATGCTCAGCATATTGTTGCCGGAGCTATCGATCAAACTCATATTCAAGAGGGTGCGATATTATCCGCAGCTTTGTCAGAAAATGCGGTTACTGAAAGTAAAATCGCCAATAACAGTATCAGCAGCAATAAATTAATGCTAGGTCAAATCCATAGTCTGCATCTGCAGGAGGATTCCATATCCGGCGATCATCTGCAAATAGGAGCAGTGGGTGGTCGACATCTGCAGACAGGTTGTGTGACGGATGAGCATTTGGCAGCAGGGAGTATCTCTAGGGGTCATCTAGCAGATGGAATTGCCGATGAATTACTTATTGTGGACGGAGCGGTGACTGGAAGAAAACTTGCAGATTCAAGCGTGACAGAGGAGAAAATTGCCGATGCCAGTATCGGAAGTAACAAGCTACAGACCACCATCATCTCGACTGAGCACTTGAAGGATCATGCCATAACAGCCGAGAAGCTTGATGATCATGCGGTTACCTCATCTAAGATTGATTTGGCCTCTGTACACAGCAGGCATGTTGCGAAGGAATCTATCTCTTCTAAGCACATCAAGCAATTTTCCATTACGAGTTATCATCTTCAAGATGAGGCGATTCAGACCAATCACATCGAATTGGGTTCGATTCATACGGAGCAATTGGCCGACGAGAGTGTAACGGGGGAAAAGCTACAGCGTCAAGTTATAAAAAGCGAGCATTTATCAGATGAAGCCGTGACCGAGCACAAAATCGCAGATCGTTCTATAAAACCTGAAAAGCTATCGTTCGTCCCCGTCCAATCTGTCGGTGCTGGGAACGGTGTATTCCAGCAGTTTGGAATCGTTCCCTTTGATATCGGTTATGATGTCCTGACGACTGAGGTATTCTTCGAGTTTCATAAACCGTATGTCGATGAAAATTATGTGATCGTAGCAATGACGAATCATCCAGCTTGTTATCCAGTGATTACACAGCAAACCGTGTTCTCAGCCACCTTGAAAATTGTATGCACGGAATTTCAACAAGAAATCAGAGGCTTCATTCACTGGATCGCTATTGGTAATGGAGGGACTTCTCCTCAAGTAGCAGAGTATGATACAGAAGCTGAGGAATTCGAAGCCAAGTAGAATTAGGTGTTGATGTTGTGAGAAATATGGATAGGACTTAGCTTAACGCATGGACTTCGCAACGGGTTTGAAAAAGAAGTTCAACTACTTGGCCGTAGGTACTTCTTCTTTCGAGCCCGTTTTCTTGTTCGGAAATAAAGCTTCGGGAAGCAGTAAAATAAAAAAACGATAGCCCCAATGCCATGATTGTGTCAATCACAATCAATGGATTGATACCTTCGGTTTATACCATATGGACCGGAAATCGCTGAAACCGGTGGGCGAGCAAATACGAGAGGATTATCTAAGGTTTAGGGAAAATGAAGGTGACCGCCATAGATGATCATCTGTTGTTCTATTTAATAATCCATCCTCCTCTAAGTGGATGCTTCCGAAGAAGCTTTCTTCGAAAGCTACTAGATGGCGAATCCGGTTATTCTTGAAAAGTAAAAATTATAAGTTTTCGAGGGAGGCAGAGGTTTCACTTTTGTTTGTAAAATGGGAGTGTTATGAATTAGCGCAGTAGTTGGCGCAATAGTACCGCCAATATGTATTAACTTTTATTGAAATTAACATTTGGAGCGTATAGCGCAAGTTTTGGCGTAACAACTCTTTCTGGACTGCACTATAGCGCCGAAATTTGCGCTGTTGGGTGATATTTGGTAATTTAGGTTGATTTAGCGAATTTGCAGAGCATAGTTACGCCAATTGTAGCGTTAAGGCATATTGGGTTGTGTGGCAAGTATGATGCAGCGAGAAGAACTTAAGAATCAATCACGAAAAAACGGAAAAGATTTTACGAGGTCGAGAAAAATTGGGTTTATTCCATTAATCTGCCTCATTATCAATATGGTTCGTAAATCAACACAGCTTGAACTGGATGAATTTCGGGAGAGGTTCATGCCAGAGTCCGCTAATACCACAACGTATACGAAACAATCCTTTTCCGAAGCAAGACAAAAGCTGTCATCTGTCGCCTTCACTCTCTTAAACGATGAGCTCATCAGAGAGTTCTACGCAGATGACGATTTGAAGATTCGCTATAAGGGCTTCCGTTTGTTGGCCATTGATGCTAGTATTCTCGAACTGCCTAATACAAAAGAGATACAAAAAACCTTTGGTTATGTGAGAGCACAGAGTAAGGATTTTCGATTGGCAAGAGCGCACTCTTCCCATCTGTATGATGTGGAAAATAAACAAGATCGTAAATAATACGCGCTTTCTTATCTTCCCCTGGGTCAAAATTAACAATTTGGCGAGCAAAGCTCTGTCTGTAGCAGCCAAACGGATTAGTTCCGATTGGAAAGATCGTTATGGTTTTGAACCTGTGCTACTAGAAACGTTTGTCGATGTGGCCTTTTACAAAGGCACATGTTATCAGGCAGCTAACTGGGTGGAAATAGGTATGACATCAGGTCGGGGCAGAATGGATAGACATACACACATCTATCTTCTCCTAAGAAGATTTTTGTTTATCCATTACACCCTGACTTTCGGATGCATCTTATTGATGAACCAAGCGAATGAATCAGTTCGCTTAACTTGCTTAACCTGACAACATTGCCCACACCCATTCCCGCTCCGATGCATAGACAGTATGGGTCAGCACAAAAAGACCGTTCAATCTTTCCGAACGGTTTTTCTTATTGTTTTGAAGCCGTCGCCATATACATATGCCGTTACAAGATTCGTCCAACTACATAGAATGGGAAGAAACGAAGAAATCCGCTTGGTTCGTTAGTCTATGCGTGTTCATCAAGAACTTTAAACTTAAAGGGAGGTGGAAATATATGCTGCCAAAGCGGAGAATACTCAGCAGTCGCGCTCGTAGCAGCACCCGTAGCAGCACCCGTAGCAGCACTCGCAGCAGCACTCGCGACAGTACCAGCATTCATGCTCCCGTCCGTACCAGTATCCGTGCCCACAGTAAACGCACCCACGCCCGCATCCGTGCCCGTACTCTTATCCGCCCAATTACCAATTGCAGCAGTCCCAAGGTATCTGTTGTCATACCAGCAATGAACGAATGCAAGAACATAGCCAGAGTAATCGCATATTCCCGGCGAGTCCATCCAAATACGGAAGTTATAGTGGTTGTGAATGGTTCTAGCGATGGAACCGAGCGAATCGCTCGTCGTATGGGTGCGAAGGTTATCGTATATGCAATGCCACTCGGTCATGATGTGGGTCGGAGTATCGGTGCTATTCATGCCAAAGGTGATATTCTCCTGTTCACAGATGCGGACATCGTCATCCCGACAAGTCTACTTATTCCATACGTGAAGGCCATTGAGAACGGGGTAGATGTGGCTTTAAATCGTTATACCGGAATAATCAACACCAAACACGTCCATAGTGTTGTGCTTGCTAAGCATGCGTTGAATGCCGTATTGCACCGCTCCGATCTCACGGGTACGTCCATGACCACCATTCCCCATGCCCTCAGTCGTAAGGCACTACAGACCATCGGTGCAGAATGGTTAGCAGTTCCCCCTAAGGCGTTAGCCATTGCTGTGTGGAGTGGTTTGAATGTACAGGGGACAGCCTATGTGGATGTTGGTCGATCGAATCCGAGAAAGCGCAAATGGAAAAAGGTCGATCCTCTAAAATCACTCATTATCGGAGACCACCTAGAGGCCATAAGCTGGGTCATTGACAATACGAATGTACGTGGCGGCTTTACTGATTCGATCCGTAGGAGAGATCTAGTGAGGTAAAATGCCATTACATCCGAGCCTATTTCAAACCACAAGACGAAAGGAATGAATGACCTTGAAGGGTGTGATACTTGCTGGGGGAACGGGATCTCGGCTGTTCCCATTGACTCGATTAATGAATAAACACCTACTTCCAGTGGGAAGACAGCCGATGATTGTTCACGCTGTTCAGAAATTGAAGGATGCCGGCATTCATGATATTCATATTGTCCTGAGTAAACAATCTGCGGGGATGTATACCGATTATTTAGGTAGCGGAGCGGAGTGGGGAGTACGACTGTCGTACATCATTCAAGAGCAAGCCAGTGGAATTGCGCAAGCACTTTCCCATGTCGAGACGTTCCTATCATACGATGAGAAATTAGTTGTACTTCTAGGAGACAATTTATTCGAAGATTCACTACAGCCACATGTGGAGAGTTTCATCAGACAGGGTAGGGGAGCTAGGGTGATATTAAAAGAGGTCGTCGATCCACGCAGGTATGGTGTGCCTATACTGAATGGGAATAAGATCGTACACATTGAGGAGAAGCCGGAGCATCCGCAATCGTCTTATTGTGTGACCGGCATATATATGTACGATATGACGGTTTTTACAATCATCCATGAGATCAAGCCCTCTGAACGGGGAGAGCTTGAGATTACCGATGTGAATAATGCATTCGCACACTTGGGATTGTTATCCTATGACATCATGGACGGTTGGTGGACGGACGCAGGTACATTCGAATCGCTAAGGGAAGCGGACGCTGAACTAGGGAAGCGTGATCAACAATGAAGCGTCTGCTCGTTACCGGAGGTGCCGGTTTTATAGGCAGCAATTTTATTAGATACATGTTGGATATGTACAGTGCTAATCTACACATTACGAATATCGATTTGCTTACCTATGCAGGTAATCAATCGAACCTCACTGACTTGGAGGGTTTACCCAATTACCAGTTTATCCAAGGCGATATTACGGACGTTGATCTTGTTCGGCGAATCTTACAGGAGCATTATGATGCAATCATTCATTTTGCCGCAGAGTCTCATGTAGATCGAAGTATTGAAGGTCCGCTCGCTTTTTTTCATACGAATGTAATAGGGACCTTAGTATTGTTAGAGGCTGCGCGTGAATATGGAATTCAACGATTTATTCATATTTCGACGGATGAGGTTTATGGAACGCTTGGGTCGCAGGGAGCTTTCACGGAATCGACGGCATTGGCACCGAATAGCCCTTATTCGGCCAGTAAAGCATCTTCAGATTTGGCAGTACGTGCTTATCATCAAACCTATGGTTTTCCGGCTATCATTACCAGATGCTCGAATAATTACGGCCCCATACAGTATCCTGAGAAGCTGATACCACGAATTATTACGAACGCACTTCAGGATAAGCCAATTCCCGTCTATGGAGACGGTGGGCAAATTCGCGATTGGCTGCACGTAATGGATCACTGTAAAGCAATTAATCTCATCCTCAGAACAGGTCAATCTGGTGAGGTTTATAATATTGGTTCTAATAATGAAAGAACAAATTTGGAGATGACCAAGCGAATATTGAATGAACTAAACAAACCACATAGTTTGATCCAGTTTGTCCAAGACCGCCTCGGACACGATCGTAGATATGCGATAAATTCCGGGAAAATTCAACGTGAATTAGGCTGGCGCTCAGAAATTAGTCTAGATCAGGGAATTCAAGACACGATCCAATGGTATGTGAGGAATGAAGATTGGTGGAAACCATTACGGTTGAGTGAATCACTATGAAGGTGATGGTTACGGGGAGTAAAGGACAGCTTGGATTTGACCTGGCTCGGACGATCATGGAATCACACGAAACCTTCGCGCTAGACAGACAGCAGCTGGATGTGAGTGATGCTGGAGCAGTAATGGCCAAAGTGCAAGAAATCTCACCGGATGTCATTATTCATGCAGCAGCGTACACGAAAGTAGATGAGGCAGAGCAGGAACCGATTATGGCATTTCGCACGAATTCAATCGGGTCAAGGAATATTGCAATCGCAGCGGCTGTCTGTGGAGCAAAGCTTGTTTATATTAGCACCGATTATGTGTTTGATGGGAAGAAGGGCGAGCCTTATTGCGAATCTGATCGTCCCAACCCGATTAATGTGTACGGGATATCCAAGTATGCCGGAGAATTATTCGTCCAATCACTCCATAATCGGGTGTTTATTGTTCGAACCTCCTGGCTATATGGTGGTAACCATATCAACCACATGAACCACTTTGTTCGCAAAATTGTGCTAGCAGCTGAGCATTCCCAGCGGATAGAGGTGGTCATGGATGAAGTAGGCTCCCCAACCTATACATTGGATTTAGCCTTGTTCATTAGTTGCCTCATGACGACCGAGCAATACGGGATCTATCATGCTTCTAATCAAGGCTCCTGCTCTCGTTATGAATTTGCCATTGCGATCTTGCAGGAAGCAGGGCTTGATGGAGTTACGGTTCATCCGATTACAACGGATCAATATCGATTGCCAGCTCTTCGACCGAAGTATTCGATCTTGGACCACCAAGCCATACGTTCTCATGGTTTAGTTGATTTACCTTCATGGCGTGATGCATTAAATCGATACATGAAAGGATGGTGAACGGTATGAATCAGAAACCAAAGGGTATTAAGAAAAATGCAAAACCAGCCAAACTTATTAAACCAGCAAAACCAGCAAAACCAGCTAAGAAGTTAACTTCCGTGGAGCGTGCAATTGGAAATACGGACTCCGCTCATAAGTCTAAAGTCAAACCAAATGACGAGGCTTATGATCGTGGGTTCAATGACGGTTACTCCAAGGGATTAGAAGATTGTGGTTTAGATGAGTCGAGGTAAAGAGGTAGACGAACGGCTCATATGCAGTCAATGGGGAAGTATGCATTGTGCGGAAAAGTTCAAGCCACTATTGAACGGGGAGGTAATCTTGAACCATCGTCAGATGGAATGCTTAAAGAACTCCTATAAGAGCAGCATATGGAAGCTGGAAATCAAGGTTGACCAGAAAAAGATTCCTATCATTCTGAAAGTTTTCAAGCACTTGAGGAAGCCTCGACGGGAAAGTACAGTTGAAAAAAACATATATCGGAAAGCCAAAAACATGCTTCAACCGTTCATGCCAGTCATCTATATGACTAAGAAAAACGTTAACGGTCATGATCTATGGGTGTTTATGGAGTATATCCAGAAAATTCAGGGTCAGATCCAATTTCTGCCGCCGCACTTCGAGAAGATCATTCCAACATTAGCAAGGCTTCATGCCTCTACAATGAATAAATCGTTCATCCAGCACAGAAGTTTATTCGTTAATTGGCTACCACTTTACGATTCCAAAGAAATGGTCAAGAAACGAAAGGAGTGGAATGATAGAACGGTATATTATCTCGATCAGGCGATGAAGATTCCAGAGTATAAGACCATCGTTGAGCCTTATTCCTTACTCTTGAACAGGCTATTGAAGAAAGGTCCAGAATACTTTCCAGAGGTATGTCAGGCAGGCTGTAGTATCGTCCATAGTGATTTGCAGCTATCCAATATGGTCTGCCACAACGTGGGGGAACGTCACTGGAATATTAAATTTATCGATTGGGAAGGCGGCAAATTCGCCCCATGCTGGTACGACATGGTCAGTCTGATCGGTGTATATATGGCTTATAAGAGAGAGTGGAGCAATGAGGAAGAGGCCATAACTGAGCGTTGTGTGCAATTATACGCCACAGAGATGGAGAAGAATGGTGTTACTTTTGTAACAGACCCGTTGAAGCTATATCATATGGCATATCTGCAACGAATTCTGCAGAGAGGGTTATACCTCCAACTGAGCTGGGCTGTAACTGGAAGAAAAGAGGCAAAGCTGCTTAAGGTCTATCTCGATAAAATCAAAGTTCTAAGTATGGCATTAAGCTTGTAGCGCCCTTGTGTCACGATGACAGGATTCCACATAGGATACAACAGTAAATACGAAGTGGAGGATCAGGAGTCGTGACAAAATCTTATAATCAGGGCGGTTACCACAAAGGTCGTTTAAACGGATTTATCAAGGGGAAGCAAGATGGATTTATAAAGGGACACAAGGATGCACTAGCCGCAATGACAAATATCGAGCCCCCACTAAATGAGATTAGCTTGAAGTGGCGGGAGCTATATTGTGCGGATAAGCTTGCTGAGCATTATGGTCAACCCGTAGTGTTGAATGATCATCATATGGAATGCTTGAAGGAAACGATCAAGAGTGCGATATGGAAGCTCGAAATTACAGTCAATCAACAAGCTTATCCACTCATACTAAAAATATTCAAAGCACCTATCATAGAACAAAGTTTAATCGAGTTAAATATGTATCGGAAAGCTAGCGGCATTCTATCCGGTTTAATGCCTAACATCTATATGGTGCATGAGCGTTTAAATGGTAATGATGTCTGGGTATTCATGGAGTTTGTCCCACAATTAAAAGGTCAGATTATCTTTACTCCTGATCAATTTGACAACATCATTCCAGCGCTGGCCGAATTCCATGCGCGAACATATAATGATCGATTCTATGCACAATGGGATGTGTTCTCCGACTGGTTACCACTCTATCATTCGGAGTCGGAAACGCTTGGACGTCAGAGGACGAATAAGAAAGCCTTAGCCTACTTAGATCAAGCGATGAGTCGTCCTGAGCTGAAGGTGAGATTAGATTCTAGCTACAGCAGGCTACAAAGCGTACTTCAAAAAGGACCGGAATACTTCCCTGAGCTCGTTCAAGCAGGGAAAAGTATTATTCATAGCGACCTTCAGACACCGAACATTGGCTGCAGCAATGTGGGTGAATCGAATTGGAATATTAAGTTTTTGGACTGGGAAGGTGCCCGATTTGCTCCCTGTTGGTTTGATCTATTCAATTTAATCGGCGTATTCTTCGCTTATCGCAAAGACTGGCGTAAGGATGAGGAAGCGGTGATCGTCCGCTGTGCGCATTTATATGCGGCGGAGATGGCTAAGTATGGAATCGAGTTTCACGAGGATCCAATTCGATTATATAAGATGGCGTACTTGCAACGCGTATTGGAACGGAGTTTGTATCTTCAACTGGAATGGGCAATTGAAGGGAACAAGCAAGCCTTCTTATTGGAAGGTTATTTGGAGAAAATTAACGTTTGGGGCAAGGAGCTGGGATTATATTGAGCGACGTCCTAACCTATCTTAGCACGGCAGACACGCTGCTCTCTTCCCTACCGACTAGAGAGCAGATGACAAGAAGTCCGATTCATTCTGTCATCCGAACGCACAAGGTCAGAGTCGATAGAACGATGCCCTTCGAGCTCATTGGCAATCTGCTGCCACCATTCTGTGGATTATGGGAGGCAGGTGTCCAATTCGACTATTCTGATTATGATGCGACTCTATCCCAGTTAGGTGGTGATTATCAGGCAGATGTATACATCATCTGGTTGGATTGGCGTATATATCATCAATCAATGGCGATGGATGAAGCCGTGCATTGGCTTATGGGACGTATTCGACAGTTACGTGATGTAACTGCCGCAACGATCTGGGTTAATAATTGGCCAGAATCGTTAGACCTCGGAGACACGTTGTTCGGCCTTCGTGTAGGTGAACGTGGAAGGATACGTAGGTTCAATGAATGCTTGTCTGAATATATCGAACCGATGACAGGATGTGAAATGCTTGATCTAGCTGGAATTGCTTATGAAGCGACAGGGATTGTGTATGATCGAAGGAATGATGAAATCAGCAGTTACCCTTTCTCAGATTCAATGACGATCAGGATTGCTCAACATCTTGGTGCTCAGCTTCTTCCGGCCACCTTCTTGCCCCGACTCAAAGCCATTGCTCTCGACCTCGATGATACGCTGTATAGTGGGGTTCTGGGAGAAGATGGATGGGATAGAGTGAATTTGACTGAAGGGCATTATGAATTACAGAAGCTACTGCTAAAGCTTAAGCATTCAGGAATGATACTCACAATATGCAGCCGCAATGAGGAGCAGGATGTGAAGTCTTTATTCGAAGGAAGAGAGGACTTCCCGTTACAATGGACGGACTTCGCTGTGATATGTGCCAATTGGCAATCGAAAGCAGACAATTTGCAGCAATTGACACAGCAATTAAACATCGATCCTGCTGCCTTCCTATTCATCGACGATAATCCAGTTGAATTGCTGAAGATGGCAGAGGTCATGTCCTCGGTTAAGCTGCTTCGTGCAGATCATGACGGTATGGGAACCATGAACAAGCTATGTCACTATCCAGGACTTTATCAAATTCGTCCAGATCATGAAGCAGCTTTAAGAACAGCAGATATACAAGCTAATCAAATTCGTAAGAGCCTCAAGGAGAAAGCGTCCGTATCCAGCACATATATGGAAAGCTTACGGATGGCTGTGACGATTCACGTCAACGAACCATCTCACGCTGGCCGATTATTCGATATGAGCCGCAAGACGAACCAATTTAACTTGGCTTTGCGGCGAATGACAGAGATTGAGGCACAAGCCGTAATGAATAAAGAACAATATGTCACGCTCACTGTTCGTCTTTCGGACATTGTATCGGATAGTGGTATCATCGGAGCTTTGGTATGCAGTTTGGAAGGACGAAAAGCTAGATTAATTGAAACCATATTCAGCTGCAGAGCGCTCGGGCGTGATATTGAGTCGGTTTCATTTGCTTGTTTACTAGAGAGACTAAGCTTACGTGGAATCGAACTATTAGATATTGATGTAAAGGATGGACCTAGGAATGCTCCAGCCATCGAATGGTTGAAGCGCTTTGTTCAAGATATTCGAGTGAATATTCCCTTAGAGGGGTTGTCAAACGATGTCCGCATTGCCTGTATGCAGCATCCCTCGAAGGTGGAGGTGATCGCATGAACAATAAGCTACAGACGCATATCACCTCAATTGTTGCTGAGGTACTGAACCTTGAGCCGGTCTTACTGAATAATCAGCTGCGTAGTCAGATACCAAGCTGGGATTCACTCAAGCATATGGAGCTTCTCCTGCGCCTTGAAGAAGAGTTCCAAATCCGCTTTTCTAGCCGGGAGGTAGCTGAGATCCAGAGCTTGGATGAGCTTGTTCAGATCATAGTGCTCAAATCATGAGCCATGCGATTACGGTTGAACGCTTCGGAATTCGATTAAGACCGGTCGCGCTGGACGATGCCGATTTTATTCATAAGCTCAGAAGATCCCCAGAGCTATCCAAGTATATAGGTGAAATCGATCCTCGTTTATCGGTTCATCGTTCATGGCTGGAGCAATATCTGCAAAGTGATAATGACTATTACTTCTGTATTGAATTACTGTCAGGGAAGCCTGCCGGGACGATTTCAATCTACAATATTAACAATGGTCGTGGGAATTGGGGCAGATGGATCATCTCCCCTTCGGTGCCGGCTGCTGCTGCGAGCGTTTGGCTTATTTTGCACGTAGCATTCGATATTCTTGGCTTGTCTGAGGTTTATTCTAATACCGTTATAGATAATGCAAGTGTTGTTTCCTTTCACGACAGCTGCGGTTTTGTGCGTACAGGTATAGAGCGCAATGGACTTACAATCAGAGGGGTCTCTTATGATATGGTCATTCACTCAGCTACGCGAGACCATTGGCCTTCCATTCAGAGCAAATTAGAGAAGCCTGCGGCATTGGCCGGCCGTCTGCTGCAGGAGGGAATAGATTAAATGAGGAAATGATTATTGTTCAAAGGCGAGGGAATTTTTTGGTTATTATCGATCTATAGTCATCAGTAGTACAAACAAATTCGCACTGGGCCATATATTCCTCTGTGCTTTTTTTTTGAGTATGTGAGCGTGTATCTTCTCTTCTTACACAAACATAATTGTATTTCGAGACCGAATAAATCTTAAAACCTTCTCTTGAACATTCTCTTAAGAAATAAGCATCACTTTTGGCAACAATATCCTCAGGGAATTTCACTATATTCCATACTGCTTTTCTGAAAACTAATGATCCTCCCTTGACATGCCTACGATATTTCCCTTCGTTTCCATTTCTAAATATCATCAGTGCCTTTTTGGATTCAAAATAAATATATGCTGTGCTTTTACCAATAATGGACGCACTTTTCTCGTTCAGAGTATTCACTGCCTCATTAAGATAGCTGGGGGCGTAATAATCGTCATCATCAAATTTAGCAATAATATCATAATCTGCTTTTTCGATTCCGTAATTCAAACATTGGCCTAAATTAAATTCCTCGGGAAGTTGATATATACGTACATTCTTATATTTTTCAGCTTTTTTATTCCATTTTTTGATGTTCATATCGTCTCGATTGAGGACAATAATCAACTGTTTTTTTTCTAGGTCCTGACGCTCGTAATTATCAAATATCTTTCCCATAAAAGAAGGTCTCATTGTACAGATGATAATTGAAACCAAATTTGTTCATCTCCTTATGCAGCAGCAATCGTTACAACTAATTTATGATGAAACACTATTTAATGATATGGACTATATGGCTGATATATTCGCCGTTTCTTATCAGCTACATCATTCATATTCTAACAAGTAAAGTGCCAATAATTCGACTTTGAGGTGAGATCGGAATGTCGTCTAAACGAGTCTTAATAACGGGTGGTGCTGGATTTATAGGATCCCACTTATGTCAAAGGATTCTAATGGATTCAAACGAGGTAATTTGTTTAGATAACTATTTTACCGCCTCAAGAGCGAATCTAGTAGGATTAATGAATCATCCTCATTTTGAACGAGTAAGACATGATGTTACAGAGCCTATGAACTTAGAAGTAGACGAAATCTATAATCTAGCGTGTCCCGCCAGTCCGATTCATTATCAGAAAAATCCGATTAAAACTACAAAAACGAGTGTTCTTGGAGCTATACATGTACTTGATTTGGCCAATGAACTAAAGGTGAAAGTTCTACATGCCTCAACCTCAGAAGTATATGGTGATCCCCTCGTTCATCCGCAAGGAGAAGATTATTGGGGGAATGTCAACCCTGTTGGGATGCGGAGTTGTTATGATGAGGGAAAACGATGCGCGGAGACCTTATTCTTTGATTATGCTCGCCAGTATGGTTTGGATATTAAGGTTATTCGTATCTTTAATACTTACGGACCCAATATGAATTTGAATGACGGGCGGGTCGTAAGTAATTTTATTGTGCAAGCGCTGAAGGGTGAGGATATAACGATTTATGGGGATGGAACGCAATCAAGGTCGTTCTGCTATATCGATGATCTGATCGATGGCATCATGCTGATGATGAATACTGAAGTAGGATGCAATGGCCCACTAAATCTCGGAAACCCAATGGAATTCACTGTTCTTGAGTTGGCCGAAAAGGTCTTAAGCTTAATAGATTCTAAATCTCGATTAATCTTCTGTCCACTTCCACAAGATGATCCTAAACGGCGCTGTCCTAATATTGAACGTGCGCATGATCAGCTAGGGTGGCAACCGAAAGTTAGTCTGGAGGATGGATTAAAAGAAACGATCGACTATTTTAAAAAGCTTATTTTTTGATGTTTGATAAAGGAAAGGTGAGTAAATTGAACATTGCAGTGATCGGTACTGGATATGTGGGGATTACTACAGCTGCCTCTCTGGGGGAATTGGGTCATCAGATCATTGGTGTAGATGTTGATGAAGTTAAGATAAATCAATTAAAAATAGGGATGTTGCCGATATATGAACCCGGTGTAGAACCGGTAATCCGGAAATTATTGAAAAAAGGATCACTTCATTTTACAACCAGTATGAAAGAAGCTATAGAAGGTGCACAGATTCTATTCATTGCTGTCGGCACGCCTCCACTTTTAGACGGTCGACCCGATATGAGATATGTAGAAGATGTTGCCACAGAAATTGGCAGAAATATGACAGAGTATAGAGTTATTGTCGATAAGAGCACTGTTCCCGTAGGTACCGCAGATCATGTGAAGTCCATTATTATCGAACAATTAAATTGTCGCGGATTGAATATAAGCTTTGATGTCGTATCCAACCCTGAGTTCTTACAGGAAGGGAAGGCGCTTCAAGATGCCAGGAAACCGGATCGAATTGTTCTCGGGTGTTCGTCATCAGCCGCAGCGGATTTAATGCTTAAATTATATGAGAAGGTCAATGCCCCCAAACTAATTACAAACTCCCGAGATGCGGAAATGATCAAGTATGCATGCAATGGCTTTCTTGCCACCAAAATTACATTTATGAATGAAATGGCGAGGTTATGCGATCGATTGGAGGTTGATGTTGTAGAAGTAGCAAGGGGCATGGGGATGGATAGAAGAATTGGCGCTCATTTCTTACAAGCCGGTATTGGTTATGGAGGTTCATGCTTCCCTAAAGATATTGCCGCACTTGTGATGTTGGCGCATGAGGCCAACATAGAGATGACCATTCTGCGAAGCGTTCAAGAAGTAAATCAATCCCAAGCGAATTGGTTCCTTGATAAGGTAATAGCATGGATGGACGGGCTATATGGCAAACGTATTGCATTGCTCGGCTTAGCTTTTAAGCCGGATACGGATGATATCAGAGAGGCTCCCTCGTTAAAACTAATCCAAGGCTTATTAGACGCAGGAGCCATTATCACCGGCTATGATCCGGTTGCCAATGATAAGATTAAGCGTATGTTCCCAGATGTTTATCTCATGGATAATGCTTATCAAGCGGCTAAGGAGGCAGATGCTGTTGTTATATGTACGGAATGGCAGGAGATTATAAATCTTGACTGGCATGCGATAAAGTCTTTAATGAAAGGTAACTTTATATTTGACGGCCGTAATGTCTTAGATCGGACAATGCTGCGAATGGAAGGTTTCCAGTATTGGGGTGTAGGAAGGAATTTGAGTTGATCATAAAAGTACCGTTCGGGTCACCGAACGGTTTTCAAGCTTGTTACTTAATTTTAAAATAGTCATAATACCAATCTCTAAGTTTTTCTCCCTTGGCTCTATAGTTTTTGGCTGATACCTCGTTATCTAAATTTCCTATTGTGAAGGTCCAATTGTCACCATGCGCAAGTACATAAGTCGCGAGTGGAAGTTCTACCAGAATATAATCTTTGTTATACTGTTCAAGATGTTGAATAACATCTTGATGAGACTTAACTACCATGCCGAAAAGTGTGTTCTGTGAATCCTCCTTCCTGGAGGTCAAAGGAAAATCATGATTTGCAAAGTAATAGGCTGCACTACTTCCGCATCCCCTATAGAATCGGTCCCTCATCCAGACTTCTTGCCGATTCTCATTAACCATAAATCCATTATTTAATACAAAAGCGTCTGATCTAGGACGTGATCGTATGAATTCTACAAATCTATAATGGATCCAGTCATCAGCATCGAGCGGCATGAAATATCCAGAGAACCCCGATTTCCTCAAATATGCACCTATTGCTCTCCGTTTGTGTCCTCTATCTTTACTAAATCCATTAGAATCTGTCGGTGGTGGACAATCGACAGGTAGCCATGTAACACGTTCATTGTTTAATTCTGCTATTTGTGGTTTCTCGTGTCCGGCAATTAGAATGCGAAATTGCTGATCGGTGCTCCCTAGTATGGATCTCAACGTTTTAGATAAGCTCGCTTGAACTCTTGTCCAGTCGTGCGAAACAGCTTTACTCTTGAGAGGAATGGCGAAGGCAATTTCTATCGGATGCTTCGTTTTCAGTTGGCAAGAAGCTTCAACTTTATCCAACTGTTCTTTAATTGATATTGGGTTACCGGCCGTTTCTTTGTGCTTCATCAATGATAATCCCTTCTGCTCAAACCAAGATTCCAATAAGGTCGTACACCGTCGTGCGGGAAAAATCTTGGCTTCACTGTGTATTTTGACTTTGGGAATTTAGCGGATTTCGGCAGCTTAATTAAGTGTTGTGGAACAGCAAACCATATTGGTAAAAACCGCTCCACGTCGAATTCCTCTATCTGTTTATGCGGCCATTCCTTACCCGCATATGAAAGCAACCACTTAGCACCTTTAATTAGGCTCGCTCCATTAGGTGCTCTATAAGACCAAAGCTGGATTCCCCATTTCGAAGCGATTTCGGCCATATTCACCCATCCCTGAAAATTAAAACAGCAATAATGAGCTGAGGTTGCTCGCTTCAGCTCCTCTGGTTGTGAACCATCAACTGCAAACTGCAGTGCGATTCTTGACTGGGCACGAATGAACGTTTCGAATAAAAGTGGGTGATTATCCAGAAAGTCCGCAATGGATGCAACCTGAAGATCATAGTAAGTTCCATGGTTATTGACCGCCATGCGCTCCTTCTTGCCCTGTGGTGATTGTACTAACCATGTCAAATAGGTAGATAGCCAGTCCTTAAACTTAGTGAAGGAGTCCTCTTTAATAACACCTGCTGATTTCAATAGTCGAATGGCATCCAGGTAGTAGTACAAATCCTTCATCTCGATAATTCCGGTACCAGAGCCTTCATTCCTATTTCTTCCCATCCTGACCTGAGCGTATATTAAATGCGGTGACATTCGTGAATCAGGATGTATAAAGAACCGTTCAAGTATACGTGCTCCATGTTTAGCGTACGTCTTATCCCCCGTGAATTTCCACGCCATTGCCAGAATGATGGAATCATCAAACACACGTTGAAGACGTGAACGATCATATTTATCGCTTTTCTTCTCGTAAATATGTGTGCCAGGAACTCGTTTGCCGTCACGCCGAATGTATGGCAGTCCGTCTTTAGTATTTGGATTTGGCCACCAATAAGGTGCAGGATGCCAATAATCGTGAATGTTATCGCTCGGCGGAAGTGATTTTTTGTCCGTGACGGAATAGGGTGCTCTTGTTATTGCCTCTTTAGCATCAGCTATAAGCTGGTCTATGTGAGGTAAATGCTTTCCCGAACGGTAATTTCGTTCCTCTCCTTTAAGAACATCCTCCCGATACATGGATAGTGTGTTGGAATCAGCAGATTTCCCTGCAATCATCACGTCCACATGTCTGAGGGTGCTAATTATCCCTTCAAGGCGGGCGAGCCCTCTTTGTTTAAAGCTTGCTTTATTATCTTGTTCTAGCTTCTTCATGCCAGAGAACAATCTCGCTGTCCATCCTGCAGCACCGAATTGACCTGCTTCACTAGATTTTGGCCGTCTAGGTTGGTCCCATGGATCGTCCTTCCAGCAATCCCACTCCCCGGGGATAGCAAGACGCCAGAACAACTCAACTTTTGATCGACGGCCATAACAGAACTTTTCATAAAATTCTTCTATTGAATCGTCTCTAAAGATTAACTGCGGCTCTTCTACTGGACGGGGAGTGAATTCATCTGCCAGCAGCTGTTTATTGTTGACGACCCGTGTCATTGGGACAGTGAAATATTTCAAGTGGGGTGAAGCAGTGACGTCAATATGAATTTGTTTCCATGCCGCTCGGGTTACAAAACAATTACCGTCCCAAGGAAGAATCCACTTTACACGGGATCTTCCATCACGTAAAGCCTTATTCCGAGCACCGTTCGTGTTCATTACATAGTTATTCTTGAGTTGATACATTGCTGCGATGAATCTAATGCGGACTTCGGAATCTAAATTTTCAAACTCTTTACTGACTAGATACCCTGGATCTGGTAGACAATTCATATCCCATTCGATTACCTTGTAAGCTTCTTCGTGAAACGGAATATGGATAAATGGTTGTTCATGGTGATGTAATTGAGTAATAATCGCTAGTTCTTCTTCTTTATCAATGATTCTATTAACGATCCATTTCTTCTCGCAATTTTCAAGTTCCGGTTCATGTTCAAGAATAAATTTTAGATTCTCACAAGTTTGGCCTTTTTTGTGTCTCGGATACAGGTCGTTACCCACAATACGGTATAGGGCAAAGGTATCTGGAGATTTTTCCAATCACAATTCCCCCCTTTTTTCATAAAAATGGTCATTCCTCGGAGGACGAGAGCGTTAAAGCTAGGTTAGCATTAATTTATGACGGCGAAGCCGTTTATCGGGGTTGCCTCTTTAGTGTATGTATGTGTGGGTATATGGGTTTGGACTATAATACAGACCGGCCAAATAAGACCGATCCCATCGTTTTATTGTATCTTTAACCCGTTTCATTTGATAAGGGCATTCCATATGATATAGCAACATTCATTACAAGATTAGCACCCACTGCTATTCGATTTACCTAGCCTGGGAGGAGATGATGCAAGTGGAGAGATGGGATTTAATCGTCAAATGGATGGTTGCAGTAGGAGGTTCTATCTCCTCTTATTTATTCGGTGGGTGGAGTGCTTTGTTGAACATCTTGTTATTTTTTGTGGTCATCGACTACATTACTGGAATCATTGCAGCAGGTGTCCGTGGTGAACTCAGAAGCATGGTCGGACTCATCGGAATTACGAAGAAGATTTTTATATTCGTCATGGTGGCTATTGCTTATAAAATCGACTCCATATTGGGGGATGTTCATTTTCTAAGGGATACGGTTATTTTCTTCTACCTTGCTAATGAATTGTTATCGATCATCGAGAATGGCGGGCGTTTGGGTGCACCCATTCCACCGGTTATCAGAAAGGCGGTTGTGCTTCTCAGGGGTAAGGAGGAGGATGACAAGGATGGGGAGAAATAGTTTCTGAGAGTTAAGAGAGTTGTTATCTGCTGAAATGCTTGCTAGGTAGAGAAATATGGTTTAGAATATGCTTGTAATGATGATTATAGAGTTGAGCACGTAGATCATCGATAGATTGAACTGCTCTTTTTTTTGAGCAGTTTTTTATTCTAAACAACTATTTACATATTATAGGAATATTACATAATTAGGAGGTTAGTGATGAATCCGGAGCAGATTAGGAAATTTTTATCGAGTTTGACCAATGAACATCGGGAATTATCACGTTGTCTTGACGTGCTTTTACAATTGCAGAAATTAGTTACACCAGCAGGACCTGCGCCACTTCTGGAGGTTATCTCGGTTATCAAAGTTGAGAAGCCGATTCTATTCCATCATCTGAAGAAGAGTGTGAAGAGCAATATGCAGCTTCAAATGCTGCTGGAAATTGCAATTCCATATGACGTAGCGAAGCAAAGACTGGGATTTGAAGAGACTATTTCTTGATAAAGTTTCCCCTTACACTATAATGTAAGAATAGTATTGGGAAATAGAGAGGGTGTCTTGAACAAAATGATCGATTACAAGCAGCAAATCGCAGTAGCGGTGAGTAACCTGCAAGAGGGTCTAACCACGGAGGAATTGTCCGATATGGTCGAGGTTCCCTCTAATTCAGCTATGGGGGATTATTCGTTGCCTTGCTTCAAGCTTAGTAAAGCGATGAGGAAGGCTCCACAAGCAATTGCTGAGGATATAAAGCTTAAGTTACAGACAGTAAATTTAACCTTTGTTGCTAGAACAGAAGCCGTATCGGGCTATCTGAACATCTATCTTGATCAGCTATTCGTAGCTGGAGATGTATTACGTACAGTTATTGATGCGCAGGCTGCATATGGCTCCGACACCATCGGCGTAGGAAAGACGATCGTCATCGACTATTCCTCACCTAATATAGCCAAGCCGTTCCATGTCGGGCATTTGCGTTCAACTATGATCGGACAAGCGATCTATAAGATCCATGAATTCTTAGGCTTTCGTTGTGTAGGGATTAATCATCTAGGGGACTGGGGAACACAGTTTGGCAAGCAGATCGTAGCCTACAAACGATGGGGCAACGAGCAGGAGGTCGAGCAAGGCGGTGTACGTGAGCTAGTCAGATTGTATGTGAAATTCCATGAGGAAGCGGAGCAACATCCAGAGCTCGAGGAGCAAGCTAGAGCTGAGTTTGTTAAGCTAGAGCAAGGAGATCCAGAGGCGACGAAGCTATGGAGCTGGTTTATTGAAGTAAGCTATAAGCAATTTAACAAAATATATGATCTATTGGGCGTGTCCTTCGATTCCGAAACCGGTGAGAGCTTCTATAATGACAAGATGTCTGAGGTTGTCCAAGAGCTGAAGGATAAGCAGCTTCTTACCGAGGATCATGGAGCGATGATCGTCAGACTTGATGATTACAATATGCCTCCAGCATTGATCATTAAGACAGATGGAGCGACTCTGTACCATACACGTGACATTACTGCTTCTATCTACAGGAAGAGAATGTATGATTTTGATAAATGTATTTATGTGGTCGATTACGCTCAGAATCTTCATTTTGCCCAATGGTTTAAGGTTGTTGAATTAATGGGCTATGAATGGGCTGGGAATCTAGAGCATGTGGCATTTGGTCGAGTTAGTATGGAGGGTGGAGGCTTCTCAACTCGTAAAGGGAATGCGATCTGGTTGGAGGATGTACTATCGCAAGCGATTGAGAAGACTTTAGCGATTATTAATGAGAAAAATCCGGACCTGCCTAACAAAGAAGAGGTTGCTCGACAGGTGGGTGTGGGGGCTATTGTATTTAACGATCTGCGCACGAATCGGATCAAGGACGTGATCTTCTCTTGGGAGGAAATACTGAACTTCGAAGGTGAGACGGGACCTTATGTTCAATATACTTTAGCACGCGCCTGCAGCTTGTTCCGTAAGACGGCAGTGAAATATGGAGAAGCAACCGTTGATCTTGATAAAGTCGACTTATCCCTATTGTGCGGACCTGAAGCACAGGCTGTATTGAAGGAAATATACGTATTCCCACTGCGAATTAAGATGGCCATGGAGAAGCTTGAGCCTTCACTCATTAGCCGTTACTTAGTTGATTTAGCACAAACCTTTAATCGATTCTATCATGAATGTCCTATCGTTATTGATGATGAGCAAGTACGAGCTGCACGGTTAGCATTAGTCCGTGCCACGGTAATTACATTGCGTAACGGGTTGAAATTAATCGGATTAGCCGCTCCAGAGGAAATATAAGTCTGACTAACATGATCTGTACCGTCCTAGGTCAATACTGAGGGCGGTATTTTTTGTGTAATTTTGCCGGTGAATAAGGTCTTGGGTCAAGGGAATGCTAGAGGGAAAAACAGATGGAGGGTTCTTACATGGCAGATGGAGATAAGCTGGTACGTTATATTACTCAGCAGGTGGTTAGCTTCTTGGAGACGCCAAGAACAACACGTGTGGAATCGAGAAAGCGAGATAAGAGCAGTCGTGAGCAATGGGCATTCCGTTGGTTCGGATTGGTGCCCTTCGCACTGAGTTTCTGGTATAAGAAAGTAAAGAAGAAACGTCGGAGAGCAGGCATATGAATGTTGCCATAATGGGTGCTGGATTATCTGGTTTAGCTTGTGCGATAACACTTGAGAAGAATGGTATTATTCCGAGTATCTTCGAGAAGCGAAGTAAAGTCGGAGACCGTTTTGTGAATGGTGAAGTATTACTCCATATATTCACACGACCAGTACGTGATTGTATTGCTTTCTTGTCTGAACAATTCGGCATATATCTTCAGCCAACATCTAATATACAGAAAATGTCAATATTTTCAAAAAATAATAATGCGATCATCGAAGATCAGCTTGGATTTACGAATATTCGTGGCAGGGAACAGGATTCGTTTGAATCGCAGTTAGGTAGACAAGTAAAAACCCCCATTCATTTTCATTCAGAAAAAACCTATGAGCAACTGCTTAGCGATTATACCCATGTAGTTCTTGCAACAGGAGATGGAGATTATGCAAAGCGAACGCGGAATTTTCGAGAAGATTTGACCGTATCGATGAAAGGAGCCACAGTTGAAGGAAGCTTCGACCGATTTGCAATCATGGTATGGATTGATTATGATATCGCTCCTTACGGATACTGTTATCTCATACCCTTTTCAGATAAGGAAGCAAACATCGTTATTACAATTCCAGATTTATCAAATAACAAAGGCGTCACCACCGAACAGCTATGGGACAATTTCTATAACAAAGTTCGTGCCCAACTGGAACAAGCTTTACCCATTACTGATCAATTTCAGATTACAGGTTATCCTATGGGAATTTGTGGGGACGCAAGAATCGGTAATACCTTTTATACGGGTAATTGTTTTGGCAGCTTGATGCCCTTCGTGGGATTTGGACAATATGTCGCGCTTTTAACTGGGGTATATGCAGCCTATGATTTGTGTGGTCTTGGCAATTATGAAGAATTAACGAAACCTCTGCGTCAGAGCTACGAGAATTCCCTAGTGCTCAGAAGGACCATGGAGCAACTTAATAATGATGACCTCGATCGCATTATTCACTTGTTAAGTGGGTATTGGGGGGGAAAACTGTTTCAAACCAAAGTAGTCAATCCGTTGCGGATTGCAAGTTACTTGCTTAGACCATACATCAAAATAAAACAGGGAGTGACCTCGTAATAAGAAATTAGCTCTTGACGAATAGAGGAGAGATCTATAAAGTATAATGTAAGTTATCACTAACATACATTAGCTTTATAGGGAGGGTTATTATGAAATTATTGGGGTCGTTAATTACCAGAAGGCCAATCAGCATATCGCTTATTTTCTTGATCGTCTTGATCGGTTTAATCACTGGTGCAACACAAATGGAATTAGCCACAGGCAACGAAACATTAATGAGCACTGATTCAGATGTGTATAAAGATAATCAGAAGCTGGAGAAATATTTTGGCGGAGAGAGCATTATCATCTTGAACACTTCGGAAGAAGAAAACGGTATCTTGTCGGTTAACAATTTCAAACAAATGAAAAAATTAGAGGATAGCTTAAAGCAATATCATGAAATTTATACGTTTATTAGTCCAGCGAGTATCATGGAACAATTAAAGAGCAAGCAATCCAGGGAAATGAGTGGCAGTATGCAGCCCAGTTTGCCAGACAATCAAGCTTCTTTGAACTCGTTGTTATACGAAGATGGTCAATTAAGATCCATATTTAACGAATTGATCCTCGATGACAATCATTCCATCATGATGATTAAACTGGAAGGCAATACTGGTGATCCTGTAAAAGAAGCTTTGGTTAAATCAATTAAAGAGCAGCTTGAACGAGAACCATTCGAGGGAGTTCATACTATTGTAACAGGCAAGCCTGTAATAGATTCTGCAGTTCACATAAGTATGGAGGCCAGTATGAAGAAGATGATCATGATTGCGGTGGTCATCATGCTTGCTGTATTGACGGTCGTGTTTCCTGTTCGTTGGAGAATCCTCGCGATCCCGATTATTCTGTTGTCTGTCTTAGCAACGCTTGGATTAATGGGTTACGTCGATGTACCGATGACCATGGTCTCGATGGCAGTTTTCCCGATCTTAATAGGGCTAGGCGTGGATTATGCCATTCAATTCCAGAATCGTTATGAGGAAGAGCTTGCGAAGGGGGAGAGCGCAAATGTCTAAAGACAAATCAATTACAGCAGCAAAAGAAACGATTAAGCACATGGTTCCCGCTGTGGGGATTTCTATACTCGCGGGAGCATTAGGATTCTCAGCGCTGTACATTTCGCCTGTTCCCATGGTGCAGGATTTCGGTAAAATGCTCAAGTTTGGCGTAATTATCAGCTTTGTCGCTAGTATCTTCTTCCTGATGCCAATCTTGTTTACTAGAGATCATTTCTTTGCACAAGCAACGAAGAAGCGGAAACTAAAGGCTAGTAATGGTGCTTTTGAGAAAATACTTGGTTCGTTGACCCGAGGCACTCTTAAATTAGGACCCATTATTCTTACGATTGCTTTGCTGTTAACAATCATTGGCGTGGTTGGGGATATGAAAGTTGGTGTAGAGACAGACGTAGAGAAATTTATGCCGGAAGACACGCAAGAATTGCAAGAGATTCATGAGTTAAGGGATATTCTTGGAACCACTGACCAGGTTGTCATTATGTATGAGGGCGCAAATCTATTAGAAGAAAGAGTAATTCGTTGGGTTGATCATCAAACGGAGAGCTTAGCTGACAAATTCCCGGATGTTGTGGTCAATACGAAATCGATCACATCCATCTTCAGAACGATGAACCACGGTGAATTACCACCAGCCCCTAACATGGAAGAGCAAGTTACTAACCTGCCGAAAAATCAGTTGAAGATGGTCATCACGGATGAACAAGATAAAGGCGTGATCTTAGTTGGTGTTAAGCACCTTGGAGCCGAAGACATGAAGCAATTTATTGACGATCTTCGTGCTTATATTGAGCCGGAAAGTGAGTTAGATCTTGGTGTCACATTAACAGGCAAATCCGTGTTAGATGTTGAGATGATCTCTGCCTTAACTACGGGGCGCTACCAAATGACGTTGCTTGGAATCGGCTTAGTATTCTTAGTTCTATTAGCGGTTTACCGACACTTTGTCAAGGCACTTGTGGCTATTATGCCGATCAGTCTAATCATCGGATGGTCGGGTGGGTTGATGTATGTTTTTGGTTTTGAGTATACACCGTTGACTGCTACATTGGGAGCATTAGTCATTGGGATTGGAACGGAATTTACGATATTGATTATGGAACGCTTTTATGAGGAACGGAGAAAAGGCAGAGACCGGCAAGAGGCCATTATGGTCGCCATCCAGAAAATCGGTAAGGCCATTATTGCATCCGGTCTCACGGTCATTGGCGGATTCAGTGCACTCATTATTTCTGACTTTGTCATTCTGAGTAATTTCGGGATGATGACTGTAATCAACATGACACTGTGCCTAGTGAGCACATTAATTGTTTTACCGCCGACCCTTGTACTGTTTGATCGTCTTGTGAAAACGAAAGAAGGAATAATATGAAAAAATTACAA
>JBBDTA010000093.1:0-5840 GCA_040904605.1 Paenibacillaceae bacterium | reverse complement strand
GGCACTACAGCAACCTTACCCTCCAATAACAATCGCTCGGCAAATCGCTCTGAGCTGAGGCCAGTCGATTGAATCGAAGGAAATGCATAGAAAGCTCCGTATGGCTCATGACAGCTTAGTCCAATATCACGAAACCCTTGAACTACCAAGCGGCGCCGCTGATTGTAAGCCTCTACCATCTGATCCTTGTCTTGCAAACCACTCTTAAGCGCTTCGAGAGCAGCAATCTGTCCCATAACAGGAGCGCACATAACAGTATATTGATGAATTTTCAGCATAGCTGCTATTAGCTCTGGGTGACCACACATATAACCCATTCGCCAGCCTGTCATAGCAAAGGCTTTAGAAAAACCACTAACGACCAATGTACGGTCCTTCATGCCAGGCAAGGTAGCGAAGCTGACATGCTTCTGACCATAGGATAGCTCTGCATAAATCTCGTCGGAAATCACTAATAGATCATGCTCTTCGACAAGACGAGCAATAGGTAGTAAATCCTCATAAGTCATGGTTGCACCCGTGGGATTACTAGGGAAGCACAGGATCAGAATCTTAGAACGAGGTGTGATAGCAGCTTTCAACGATTGTGCGGTTAGTTTAAATTGATCCTCAGCAAAGGTCTCAATACCAACAGGCTTTCCCCCTGTAATAGCTGCAATAGGGGAATACGAAACATAAGTGGGTTCTGGAATCATGATCTCATCACCTGGTTCAACTAATGCCCTAAGTGCTAAATCGATCCCTTCACTTCCACCTACGGTCACGATAATCTGATCCTTCGGGTCGTATGACAATTGAAACCCATCCTTCAGATACTCAGCAATCGCTTCGCGCAGCTCTAATAAACCTGCATTGGACGTATAGGTAGTCTTACCCTGCTCTAAAGAATAGACACAAGCTTCACGCACATGCCATGGAGTGACAAAATCCGGCTCACCCACACCTAAGGAAATAATATCCTTATCCTTGCTATTGGAAACTAAGTCAAAAAATCTACGTATTCCCGAAGGTGGAATCTCCTTAACCAATGGTGACAAATAATCCTGCATGGGCCTTTTCTTCGTTTCTATCATAACTTCCTCTCGCTCCATCATGGCAACCTTCCTTTATGGTGTAATCAACATCCGGTGATCGCCTTCGTGTTCCTCGAAGATTACGCCGTCTTGCTTATATTTCTTGAGAATAAAATGAGTTTTGGTAGCTAGTACCGATTCTATCGTAGACAGCTTACTGGATACGAATGAGGCCACTTCACGCAGGGTACGACCCTCAATTTCTACTAATAAGTCATATCCACCACTCATCAGATAAACGGTTTTTACCTCAGGGAACAAATATATACGTTCTGCAATAGCGTCGAACCCACGACCTCGTTCAGGTGTAATCTGAACTTCGATTAACGCTGTTACCTTCTCCTCATCTACCTTGCTCCAGTTCACGATCGTACCATATTTCAGAATAATGTGATCGTTCTCCATCTCCGCAATGGCAGCCTTGACCTCGGCTTCCGTTACTCCGAGCATTGTGGCGACGATCTGTGCACTGTGTCGCGCATCCTCTTTTAACAAATCTAATATCTTCAGCTTAAATTCATTCACGGGAAACACTCCTACTCCTAAAAGTTTAGATGAACATGCCAGTTGCTTTTATCTATCATACACCAATTTCAAAAGATATCCATGCTTAAGTAACGTTCCCCTGTATCTGGTGCCATACATAATACTCTTCTACCAGACCCGAGCTTTCTGGCTTCCTGCAGTGCAGCCCACACTGAAGCGCCAGATGACGGACCTACTAATATGCCTTCCTGAGATGCTAATCGTCGCATTGTGTTCAGGGCATCATCATCCGAAACCTGAATAATCTCATCATATATGTCCGTATTCAGAATCTGAGGTATGAACCCTGGACTTGTTCCCACAAGCTTGTGTGGACCAGGCTGACCCCCGCTTAGAACTGGAGATCCTTGTGGTTCGACGACTAGAATCCGAATATGTGGAGCTAGCTCTCTTAGCTTTTCTCCTGTACCCGTTATTGTCCCTCCCGTTCCAGAGGTTGCTACGAAGGCATCTATTCTACCGTCCATCTGCTCCCAAATCTCAAGCGCGGTCGTTATTCGATGAATGCCAGGATTAGCTTCATTCTCAAATTGCTGGGGAATAAAGCTGTTCGGAATTTGTTTGCTTAGCTCAATTGCTTTCTTTATTGCTCCGGGCATCCGCTCCGCTGCAGGTGTCAGAACAACCTCAGCACCATAAGCCTTCAACAGATTAATTCTTTCCTTGGTCATATTATCCGGGAGCACCAGAATAGCCCTATACCCTTTGGCTGCAGCATTCATCGCCAGACCAATACCTGTATTGCCGCTGGTTGGTTCTATAATAACAGAACCCGGGATCAGTTTGCCCTCACGTTCAGCCTGCACAACCATATAATACGCAGCGCGGTCCTTAACGCTACCACTTGGATTAAAAGACTCTAGCTTCACATAAACATCAGCCATTTCGGCCGTACATATACGATTTAATTTAACTGCGGGCGTATCACCGATGATTTCAGTTATACTTGTGACGATTTTTGACATTACTGCAGCCTCCTTCATTGCTTATAAGAATCCCAAATATAACTTTTTTGAAATTCTTTCTATTGTAATTCATTACCGACGTTTGTCAACCGATATTAATGAATCTGCAAGAAGCTTGCGCATGAATATCCAAGCAATGATGGGCGAGCATCCAATTCCGAGCAATAGCCAGTTCATGACCATAACCGATTCCTTCCAGCTGACGACTAGAATGAATACGACCGTTCCGATCATTCTGCCTGCATTCAATGCTAGCTCACGAATAACAATCAATTCGACACGATGGTTCGCGCTATCCTCATCCTGTCCGATTAGATCAAATATAGTTGATGTCATCGGGATAATATAGAGCGGGAAGAATAAAGCTGCGACAATGCCGAAAGTCAGCAGGGTACCATAGTTGACCACCCAGAACAAAGGCACAATAGCCAACACGATCATAATTACTCCGAATAACATTGCTATCCTACGATACTGTGGTTTTAACCAGCGGCCCACTGCCCAGAAGCTAACTAATCCTACAGCTGAGGAGTATAACCAGAAGTTTCCCACCTTCGTTTCATTATTCGTCGCGATAAAGATAAGAACTCCAAAAACAAAGGCAAACACACCCTCTCTAATACCTTGTGCGGTGAGTGCAGGAAGAGCATACCGCCAGCGGCTACCTTGCTCTCGAAGTGCGCGAAAACCATAAAACCAACTGTAGGAGCCACTTAGCTTTCTTTTTTTCAGAAAAAAACTCATAATAACACCAATTACAAATACAACAAGAGATATGGTGAATATCCAACGATAGCCATTCCCATCCCCGATTCGAGTGATGATTAATCCTGATACCCAAGGCGCTAACATGCCAGATGCAGAGCCGAGTAATCCAGACCAGCCATTGAAGAGGTCGCGATCATCCGGACCTGTCACTTCGAAATAAACGACATTGAATGCTAACCAGAACAAGCCGACTGCCACACCCTGAACACCTCCTAAGAGGATAACCATATCTGCTGATTGCTTGCCCAGAAGAAGAACAACGACGTAGAACAAAGCAGATACGCCAACACCAAGCCGCAGAACCATCATCTTGTTATGCTCCCTAACCCATTTGCCAGCAAACCAGAAGGTAAGTGCACCAGCAATCTGAGTTGCCAGGGCGAACCAGCCAATCAATGCAAAGTCATTCTTTGCTTTCCAGATATAAACGTTCACGAATGTGCCGGACAATGCTTGAGCAACTGCGAATAATCCATGCACAACCAGTAACAATATGGCTTGGGGTACCAGCTTTCTACCCTTTACCTGCTGATGCTTCTTCGATGTGAGACGACCGCCATGCTGAAGATGATACTTAAGATGCTCCACACACACTCCCCTTTCTTTCGTATAGATTCCCCAGTTTCATCGATATGCACGCAAGGATAAATAAAAAAACCTTCAGGAGGTTATTGCTCCCAAAGGTCAATGGTTAGACTCATTCAAGCATATTTGACAAAATAATAGATACCCGCAATGATAAAAAGACAAGCGATAATAAACAGAGTTCCCCATAAATACTTCATGTCACACTAGCTCCAATCACATAGGATAGCGCAATCGATATGATCATGGAAAGCAAACCAACCGCACGATTATCCCTTAGAATTTCCTCATCGATCCTAAAATTGGGGGTGAGAAATTCAAATATAAAGTAAGCAGCTAACAGTAATACAAAACCAAACGATGCCCAAATTAGACCACTATAAATCGATTCATTACTGAGGATGGCAAACCGGAAGATGTTACAGATACCGAATATTTTGCCGCTTGTCGCTAAGGCAACTGCTATATTCCCCTTCTTGATTTCCTGCCAATTACTATATTTAGTAACAAACTCGAACAACGACAAGAAGATAATTAAGGCCAATATCGCTACAGAAAAGAATGCCAACGTCTCTATATAGGGGTTCGTTAATATTTCATCTAATTCCTTATTCACAGTTCATAACCTCCAAGTTTTTGATGAATGCGCGAGCACTCGAAAAAACTACTTCGCAAGCATAAGCTCACTTAAATTCGACAACCGTAACACCGGTTCCTCCTTCGCCATAATTACCCAAGCGGTAGGATTTGACATGTGAGTGTCTGCGCAGATATTCCTGTATACCAGTACGCAACACCCCTGTACCTTTACCATGAATAATGTAAACCTGCCCAAGGTTGGATAAGAACGCTTCATCTAAGAATCTGTCAACTTCCATTATGGACTCTTCCAGATTAGAGCCTCGTAAGTCTAATTCTGTGCGCACTTGGGTCTCTCTTGATCTCTTCACTGTGGCTCCATGGTGAGCTGGCGATTTGGCAGCTTGAGTCGCAGAACGGACAAGCTGTAAATCACTCCGCAATACTTTCATCTTCAATATACCGAGCTGAACCGTTGCCTCTTCTCCTGACCATTCAACAACATGACCCTTCTGCCCAAGGCTAAGTACCAGAACCTCAGCTCCAGGATCAATTTTTGCTGATCTATCGCGTTGTCGTTCTTCTTCTGTGCTTGTACCAGACGACAGTTTAGGTGCAGCTTGGTCTAGCTTCTTCTTTGCTTCAATCAGCTTATGCTCCTTGACCGAGCCAGCTTCTTCTAAGGCCAATGCACGTAGCTCATCAATAATTTCATCCGCTTCGCGTCGAGCCTTGGCCACTGCTTCTCGTGCTTCTATCTCTGCTTTCTTCAGCATCTGCTGCTTGTGAAGCTCGAATTTCTGTCTATCTTGCTCTAATTGCTGGTTGGCGACTTCTAATTGCTTACGTAACGCTTCAACCGTATGCTGCTCGGTTTCTGCAGAGAGCCTGTTCTGTTCGAGTGAGGCTATCATCGATTCTACTCGTTTATCCTCTTCTCCAACCTGGCTTCCAGCATGAGCAATGATGTCAGAGGACAATCCAAGCCTCTTGGCTATTGCAAAAGCATTACTCCGACCTGGTACACCAATAAGTAACCGATAGGTAGGACTCAATGTCTGAATATCAAATTCCATACTCGCATTGATCATCCCTTTGCGGTCATAAGCATATGCTTTAAGCTCACTATAATGTGTAGTTGCCATGATACGACAACCATTATTATGCATATGATCGAGTATGGCAATAGCCAGAGCAGATCCTTCGGCCGGATCTGTACCCGCTCCTAATTCATCCAGAAGCACCAAGCTTTTCGGAGTTATATCACGGATGATGGATATAATATTAGTCATGTGGCTAGAGAATGTACTTAAATTCTGCTCGA
>JBBDTA010000092.1:3569-5843 GCA_040904605.1 Paenibacillaceae bacterium | reverse complement strand
GGGGGTATAATGAGCAACAAGCACGAAAGGAGTGAACTCTAAATGCAAGAATCGGAAACGAACGACAACGACAACGACAACAAACAAACCACCATGCAAATCACAGGCATGACTTGTGCTGCGTGTGCAAACCGCATTGAGAAAGGTTTGAACAGCCTGCCAGGTGTAACGAATGCAACCGTCAACTTTGCAATGGAAACAGCGCGGGTCGAATATTCCCCTAGCGAGGTTTCTATTGGTGACATACAGAGTAAAGTGACCAAGCTTGGTTACAAAGCTATCTCCAAACTGGAGAATACTGACGCGGCTGATCATCGAGAAATGGAAATACGAAACCAAAAAAGAAAATTGCTAGTTTCGGCAATACTTTCATTTCCACTCCTCTGGAGCATGGTCAGTCATTTTTCGTTCACTGCTTGGATATATATGCCTGAAATTCTGATGAATCCGTGGCTACAACTCTTACTCGCTACTCCAGTTCAATTCTATGTTGGTAAGCAATTTTATGTAGGTGCTTATAAAGCTCTACATAACGGCAGTGCCAATATGGATGTTCTGGTTTCGCTTGGTACATCAGCTGCTTACTTTTACAGCTTATATCTGACAATAATAGTGTACATTACTGACAGTTCAGTTCATCATGGACCATCCATGTATTATGAGACGAGTGCGGTACTCATCACACTGGTCATCATGGGTAAGTTGTTCGAGGCTCTTGCGAAAGGAAGGACGTCCGAAGCCATAAAATCGTTAATGGGATTGAAGGCGAAGACGGCTCTTGTAATACGTGATGGTCAGGAAATGTCTATTCCTATAGATGAGGTGATCCAAGATGACGTCGTACTTATCCGTCCTGGCGATAAAGTACCCGTTGATGGAGAAGTTATTGAAGGTATCTCAGCTGTAGATGAATCTATGCTGACCGGAGAAAGTATCCCTGTTGAGAAAAAAACCGGAGACGCTGTCATTGGTGCGACAATCAATAAAAACGGTGTGCTTAAAGTTAAAGCGACGAAGGTCGGTAAAGAAACAACCCTTGCACAGATTATTAAAGTGGTCGAGGAAGCTCAGGGTTCTAAAGCTCCTATTCAGCGAGTAGCCGATGTTATATCTGGAATATTCGTCCCGATTGTTGTAGGGATTGCAGTAGTATCATTCCTTGTATGGTACTTTCTTGTAACACCAGGCAACGTCGCACAGTCACTCGAGATAGCTATAGCCATATTGGTCATAGCGTGCCCTTGCGCTCTGGGTTTAGCAACACCTACCTCTATCATGGCGGGATCTGGGCGTGCAGCTGAACTTGGCATTCTATTTAAGGGTGGCGAGCACTTAGAGCAAACACACAAGATTGATACAATTATATTGGATAAAACAGGAACGGTTACGAAAGGAAAACCGGAGTTGACGGATGTCATAGCAGAAGGTGATGAGATAAGTTTTCTTCGACTTGTTGGTGCAGCAGAGAAAAATTCTGAGCATCCTCTTGCAGAAGCTATCGTTGCTGGAATTCGGCAGAAAGAAATTTCTCTACCATCTACTGAGTCATTTGAAGCCATTCCTGGATTCGGAATTATAGCTAGCGTGGAAGGTAAACAGTTGTTGATAGGTACCCGTCGTCTAATGGAGAAATTCGATGTTGATGCTAATCAAGCTTATGAAACGATGTCCCATCTTGAAGAGAACGGCAAAACAGCTATGCTTGTAGCGATAGATCAGAGATATGCCGGCATGGTGGCTGTAGCTGATACGATTAAAGAATCTTCAAAAGCTGCGGTTCTCCGCTTGAAGGAAATGGGTATTCAAGTCATCATGATAACGGGGGATAATAAAAGAACTGCTATGGCTATAGCTGCTCAAGTCGGTATTGAGCATGTATTGGCAGGAGTTCTTCCTGAAGGTAAGGCGGAAGAAGTGAAAAAGCTTCAAGCGCAAGGCAAGAAGGTAGCGATGGTCGGTGATGGTATAAACGATGCACCCGCTCTTGCAACTGCGGACATCGGAATGGCAATCGGAACAGGAACAGACGTGGCCATGGAGGCAGCGGATGTAACACTTATGCGAGGTGATCTGTCCAGCATTCCAGATGCCATTTATATGAGCCGTAAGACGATGAGCAATATCAAACAGAATCTGTTCTGGGCACTAGGATATAATTCACTCGGGATACCGATAGCGGCTATTGGTTTACTGGCACCATGGGTAGCTGGAGCAGCAATGGCATTAAGCTCAGTCTCTGTTGTTCTCAATGCCCTTAGGCTTCAGCGTGTTAAA
>JBBDTA010000092.1:0-3469 GCA_040904605.1 Paenibacillaceae bacterium | reverse complement strand
AACAACTTTAACTGTTCAGGGTATGTCGTGCGGGCATTGTGTGAATTCGGTAGAGGGTGCAGTTAAAAAAATAGGTGCTGAAGCAAAGGTAGATCTAGCAACTAATTCGGTTACTGTTGCTTTTGATGAGACAAAAATTTCGTTAGACGCGATCAAAGAAACAATCGAGGATCAAGGTTACGATGTCGTATAATCCAAATCGTAAGGCCTAGGTAAATAGTATAATCTTTATTCCCAAGGGTATGATAAAAGCGAATATAACTTTGTTCAAAGGGAGCTGATATCGTTGGGAATATTAAGTGGAAATCCAAAAGATGAACCCCTTCATTACGGGGAAGTGTTCGATATATGGGCATTCTCCACAAAAGCGAAGGGTAGTATATCCGTTTATCGAGCGTATCATTATCATGCTGGCGATAAAGATCTAAAAGAATTGTTGGACGATCTGATTAACCAGGCGGAATTAGAAGCCAAAGAATGTGATCAATTATTAATCCAGAATGGATTAACACCAACACCGTATTTGCCAGAAAGACCGGAAGCGAAGCTCGAGGACATTCCTATTGGAGCAAGAATTATGGATCAGGAGATCGCAGCGCTCGCAACAGCTGATACGGTAGCAAGCATAATTGCATGCAGTCATGTTATAGGCAAATCAATTCGAGAAGATGTGGGAGCCCTGTTTGGCAAATATCACTTGACTAAAACCGCTATAGGTCTAAAAATTCTTGAGTTAAGCAAGGAGAAAGGCTGGTTAATACCACCTCCATTGCATATGAAGCGGCCGGAACTAGTCGAAGTCTAGAGGTTTATACGAATAACAAACGAAAATCACACGTCTAACTTGTATTCTGAATACAAGTTGGACGTGTGTTTCAGTTGCGGGCAAACTAAAGTTAGTATATGCAGCTACTTGATCAATGAATTTAATGAAAGCTGATTGCTCTTGCGGGTATTGTATATATTGGTGCCGATTGCACCGATGGCTCCCAATGTTGCTAGAACTGCACCTATTGAATATGCGGTAGGTGCACCAAACTGTTCAATCACATAACCCCCACCAGCATTGCCGATAATTCCGCCTAATCCTCCTAAGGTAACGGAGAATGCGGCAAGTCCGGTTGCTTTTAATTCTCTTGGTACGATGGAAGTCATATAACTCACACAAGCAACAAGGAACAATGGGAAAGTCAGGCTATTCAGCAATTGGAAAGCGATGAGAACCGATGGTGAGTCCGCTAGACTATAGATGATCCATCGTAAGGCATAAATACCAGCAGCTATGAAGAAGATACCGAGCTCGTTCCATCGCTGAATGAGCCTGCCTACATAAATAAGCGCAGGGATCGTGCTTATTGTTGCTAGCAACCATGCTAGACCAAGCTGAGACTCCGAGCCGCCAAGCTCCTTCAGATAAATGGAGAACATACTATCGTTCATACGATGGGGTATACCAACGAGAAGAACGAGCAATAGAAACCATAGTAGCTTTCGTTGTGTGAATATCTTGCCTAGTGCAAGCAAGTTGACAGGTACTGAGGTTGCTTTCGCATCGGGTAATCGAAAACCTGCCATAATGGCGAAGGACAAGATAATGAGATAAATGAGCCATGAATAATCGATACCAATATATTGTACAATGAAACCAAACGCGAAAGCGGATGTACCGACACCAACCTCACCCCAGAGGCGAAGTCGACCAAATTCAGTATTATGCTGCTGTGCATAGGAAATACATAAGGTTTCTGATAAGGGACCTGAAGCGCTAGTGAAAAATGAGAATATAAAGTAGAAAATAGAAATCCATAGCAATGTATCCGATGAGAAGAAGCCAATACTTAGGAAGAAGCCGGCGAACATAATAAGGAGTAAAACCCTCTTGACCGTCTTCTGCTTATCACTCACATATCCCCAGAATGGTTGAGCGAATATGGCTACTAAAGAGGAGCCTGCAAGGATGGTACCGATTTGACCTGGGTTCAATCCTTTGTGTGTAAAGTAGACAGGCAAGAAAAAACCTATAACACTGAAGGTGGAGAACAATAAATATAAAAATAGTGAAATTCGAAGCATGGTAACTCCCCCTTATATTAACACCATGTATTATCCAACGTGCAACAGATTTTCGTCAAGCGAAAAATATATAATCTTTGAGGGTCGGTTAATTCTCTATTCTCGCCTGTAGGTACGATTGCCGTTACGGTTAAATAACCCGTACATATGATGAGTATAGTAATCTAATTAAATTTGAATAGGCAGGTGAGCAGCATGCCGAATCGTATTCGCCAACGGAAATTAAGCAAGAAAACAAGGATCGTTCGAAAATCCAGGGTAAAACGCAAGGGTTCGGCAGTTAGTTCTGCACCCAATTGGGGAGAGAGAGCTTACGCTGCTGGCTGCTATGCTGCCGGTATTCCGCTCGTTGGAGAAACGGATCCACATAAGAAAGTGAATCTGCTCTGGAATGATTGGTATTCAACCGTTCAGCGATTACCTAGACATATATATCATCCCACCGCCCACCAATTTATTAAAGGCTATTGTCAACAAACTGGACAGCATGCTAATAAGTGGGTATTAGTACCAACCAATAAGACGGTTTCCGTGATCATTACAGTGATGAATGAGAAGGATACGATTCCAAGCATTCTTGAACAGCTTCATAGGCTCCCGCTCCATGAAATCATCTTCGTGTTGAATGGATCGACCGATGAGAGCTTTGAGATTATTAGGAATCAGTCTTGGGCGACGATTATCCACTATCACGATCCGCTCGGTCATGATGTGGGCAGAGCAATTGGAGCCAAGCTGTCCGAATCGGATATTCTGATTTTCCTTGATGGTGATTTCCCGGTTTATGCCGAGCATCTTGTGCCTTTCATTGAGTCTGTGGAGCAAGGGATGGATATTGCCTTGAACAATATTACTCCATATATCGGTTTGTTCTCTGACAGGGATGAAGTGACGACAATCAAGGAATTTGTGAACATGTCTATGGAGAGAGTGGAGCTTGAGGCCAATTCGCTAACCGCAGTTCCACATGCTATGAGCAGACACGCTGCAGAAGTGATTGGTTATACGAATTTAGCAGTTCCACCTAAGGCTCAAGTGATCGCGATGAATATGGGATTGAAGGTAAGCGCCCCAATTCATGTAGATGTGATTTCAAGAAATCGGATACGGCAACGGAATGTCGGGAGCAATAATAAAATTTCTGAGTTAATCATCGGCGACCATATCGAAGCAATAAAGCAGGCTATGGACTGGAAGGGGCCACGTTTAACATACCCAGATCATATTAGGAATAGAAAAAAAGCCTAACTTCAAAGGGTGGATGTCATGGAGAAAACGAGCATCATTATCCCAACCTTTAATGGCAGAGAGCTGCTCAAGAACTGTATATATTCGATCAAGCAGCATACAGAACAGCCCTATGAAATCATTGTGGTCGATAACGGTTCTTCGGACG
>JBBDTA010000091.1:0-5875 GCA_040904605.1 Paenibacillaceae bacterium | reverse complement strand
GATCCGCTAATTTACGAATTTCATCGGCAACAACCATGAATCCCTTACCAGCAGCTCCCGCTCTAGCAGCTTCTATCGTGGCATTCAACGATAGAATATTCGTTTGTTTGGTCATGCTGCTCAATACATCGAGTATCTTACGAATCGAATTCGTGCTTTCCTTCAGCTTGTCTACCTTCTCAACCATAGATCGTGTCATCTTCTCAGTAGAGCTAGTCTTCGAAATTAACTGAGCCATGTACTCGATACCCTGTTCACTAACCCTACGTACTTCAGAAGCAGAATTGCCCATCTGAAGATTCGCTTCAACGACTTGCAGCATTTGCCCACCAATATGATTAGTTAAGTCATTCCCTCTCTCAGCCTCGACAGCTAGAGTCGATGCTCCACCCGCAATTTCTTCAGTTGCTACTGATATTTCTTTCGCAGAGAGAGCCGTCCGCTTAGATGAATCCAATAGCTCTTCTGCATTAACTAATACTTCTTGAGCAGAATGATTCGTCTGCTTGACCAATATGGTAATTCTCTCCATCATCTCATTGAAGCTTTGACCCAATTGACCAATCTCATCTTTACTGCGAATGTTCGTTCTGACTTGAAGGTTTCCTTGCTCTCCTTCTTTCATCAGGTTACGCAGCTGGACGAGTGGTCGTCCTATCATTCGAGCTACAATAAATCCAATCCCCACAGCAACAAGTGCAGCGAGTAATGCGATGATAAATGTCTGCCTCAAAATTTCATTCGCATCTTCAACCAATGTATCAATAGGGTAAGTTCCTACCAAGTTCCATTCCGTTATCGCTGATTTATCATATGCGATTAGTGCTTCTTCATCATATTGACCAGTGGACTCATGATAGTGAATATCGTTCCCATCAGGAAGCTTGATCTTAGATGGAAGAGTAATGTTAGCCGCTTCATCCGCATAAGTTAAGTTCTGATCAGCATCAATCATGAATAAGTGATTGCCACCCTCAGCTATTCCTTTTAGCTGCTCACTTAATGCCTCAGTTTTGAGTTCTATGAGGACAACACCAACCTCGATGGAGGAAATAGGATTAACTAGCTTACGTGCGAGAGCAAAAGAAGGGCGAGTATTGGAGTAACCCTCCGCAATGGTAGGTAACCATGTTACCTTTCCATCAGCTTCGTGTGTCTTTATGTACCAAGGAACCTGTTTAATCTCTTCGAATGTTGGTAAGCTTCCACCAGTGGATATACCCGTGGATATTACCTTCCCATTCTCCAAAAATAATTGAATAGAAATAATATTATTATCAGAGAATAGATAATTGTTTAGAGAATCTGTCAGAGTTCTTTGGGTAGTCAGTTTTTCATACTCATCTCCTTGTCCACTGAGTATGGAAGTGAACAAAGCATTCATATCCGTATTAAGCATAAACTGAAGACTTAGCTGACTATATGTATTCAACATTAAATCCAATTTGCCATTTGCTTGTTTAATCGTTTCAAAAGAGCTGTTCGCAACTTTATTCTTAATAATATTCTTAGAAGTATTGTAGCCTAGAAGCCCTACTACGATCACGAAAAGAACAATACTAAGGAAGATGATCAGGAACAATTTTAATCCCACTGACTTAATAGGATTTTGCATCCTTATCTTTGACTGCTTCGCTTGATCCGTAACGTTCTTAACTTTACCAAGCATGGATTCGCCGCTTTTTTTAAATTTTTCGAAACGGTTTGCTTTCATGCGTTCACCATCCTATGTGTATTGTAAAACTTACTATACATATCTTTTTATTGTAATTTCTTATTTCGACATTATCTATCATAATCCTTTGATTCTTATAAAACGATTACATTTTTTTTGGGAAAGCTATAATTCCTTGCAGAATTTAGATCCATTTGCGCAGGATATCCATCGCACGTACCTCATGGTCTACCTTCAGACGAATGATCTCCAAGGGATGCCTAGCCACTGTTAGAGGAGCACCGTGCTCATCCATCATCTCGATGATCTTCTGTTGAAATTTGACACCCTCAGGCCCGAAGAATTCAATGATCTGGCCTAGTTTGAAATAATTACGTTGCTCAATAATGGCTATTCCTGCTTCCGGCTCATATCCTAAGACAACTCCTGTGAACTCTACCTCCATAATCCGATCCTCTGAACTATAGATGTGATCATCATGATCAGGAGTGGAGTAGTAAAAACCCGTGGTCAATGGTCGATTAGCAGCCTTCATGATTTCGGTTATCCATTCTGTCTTAGTGGTGTATTGCGCAGGATCCTGCTGATAGCTATTCATTGCTTGCCGATAAGCATGAACGACAGTTGCGACATAATGTATACTCTTCATTCGTCCTTCGATTTTGAAGCTGTCTATACCTGCATCAATGAGCTCTGGGATATGTTCAATCATTCCTAAATCCTTGGAACCCATCGTAAATTGTTCTTCCTCTAACTCCATCGGATGTACTTTATGATGCTCTTGATCATATAGATCATACTTCCAGCGACAGGATTGCGAACAACCGCCACGATTGGAATCTCGATCTGTAAAATGGTTTGACAACACACAACGACCTGAATAAGAGGAACACATTGCTCCATGAATGAATGCTTCGATCTCGATGTCAACTTTATGTTTGATTTCCCGAATATCCTCCATGCTCACTTCGCGAGCTAGAACAACACGAGGGATACCTTCTTCTTTCCAGAATTCCACCGTCATCCAGTTCATTGTAGATTGTTGAGTGCTCAAGTGTACTTCCAGCTTTGGAGCTACCTGCTTGGCGACCATGATGATTGCGGGATCCGCAGCGATAATCGCTGATATTCCCGCACGTTCTAATCCCTTTAGATACTCAGCAATTCCCGCCAAATCTTCATTATGAGCATAGATATTCGTAGCGACGAATACCTTCGCTCCGTATTTGCTAGCAAATGCCACTCCCTGTTCCATCTCTTCAAAAGTAAAATTATCCGCATTGGAACGCAAGCCATATTGCTGTCCACCAATATATACTGCATCTGCTCCGTAATGAATAGCAAATTTCAATTTCTCCAAGCTACCAGCAGGTGCGAGTAATTCTGGTAAGGCTAGCTTCTGTTGTATAATCTTCTGCACTTCGATTACGCTAGATTCAGGCATACTCATTACATCCTCCTAAAAGTTTTAGATGACAACGAGAGTGGTCGATAAAACTACTTCGTAAGCATAAGCTAAGTTTTAGATGACAACGAGAGTGGTCGATAAAACTACTTCGTAAGCATAAGCTCTGTTAATACACTTGCTCTTTGTAGAAGAAGCCATAGGTCAATTCTCGTCTTGGATCCTGTAATTGCTGGATGGATATTAACCATTCCGGGTTTTCTTTGTAATGAGAGGGATCCCTCATATATAGATCCAGTGCAGCTCGATAAGCTTGTACGACTGTCTCGTTATACGCAGTTGATTTAAGTAATCCCTCAATTTTGAAGCTATGAATACCGTTATCAATGAGCTCTGGCAGATTTTCCAGCATGCAGATATCATCAGCGCTCATAATATGTGTACCGTTATGATCCTCATAAACAGGATGACTTAATTCCTGGCGTTCAGTTTCAATCAGATAGAAGCCTTTATCCAATCCGTATGCAGTGCTCTCATATGGGATCGATTGACGTTCTAGATAACTACCTACAAGATGGCGAAGGGAGTGGTAAATGTTAGTCAGCCCGTGCACTTGAACCTGCACCTCGATCTTACAATTACGCTGATATTCAATGATCTGTTCCATATTAAGCTCTCTAGGAAGAACAGCACGAGTCACTCCTCTATCCGCCCAGAAGTTAGCCGTTGTATAATTTGTTGCGGTCATTTCCGTATTCCAGTGAAGAGCTACGCTTGAATTGATCTGCTTATGAACCATTAATACGGACGGATCACCGAAAATTATCGCATCCACTCGATGTTGTTCAAGAGCGTGCAAATAGTCGGGCAGACTCTTTATCGTTTCATTATCCATGATGTTGGTTATGGCTATATAAACTTTGGCTGCTCTTTCGTGTGCCAACCTCACAGCTTGCTTGATCATGTCTAGCTGGAATTCTCCAGACAGCCTCATTCCATACTGTTGTTCTCCGATAATAACGGCGTCCGCACCCGCTTCTATGACCCGTTGTAGCTCCTCCAGAGAGCTTGCCGTTGTTACGAGCTCTGGTTTATGCATGCTCATCACCTCTATGCTACTCGCTGATTTACTTAGCTGTCTTGTTACTTAAAGCGATGTTCCTCTGATGCTGTTTAAAGGTTTCCGCGAACAAATGTCCATCTGTTCCATCTTTTTTGGTTACATAGTAGAAATAATTGGTTGCTTCTGGATAAAGTGCAGCTTTAATTGCATTCATGCTCGGGCTCGCAATCGGACCAGGTGGAAGACCAACATTCAGATAAGTATTATATGGACTTTCTTTCTTGGTATCCTCAATGAGAAGTCGCTCTTTATGTTTATCCAGCGCATATTGTACAGTTGCATCAATCTGTAAAGCCATCTTCTTCTTAAGTCGATTATAGATGACTCCCGCTACTGTAGCGCGTTCCTCATCTAATACGACCTCTCTTTCAATCAATGAAGCAATTGTTATTAATTCATGAAAGCTTACACCATTCTTCTCTAGCTGATCAGCCCAGCCCTCAGGAAGCGTACTTAATTTCTTGGATAATTCTTGTAGAAGCCTCATTACGACTTCCTCAGTGCTGCTATCCGTAAGCATCTCATAGGTGTCCGGGAATAAATACCCTTCCAATCGAAACTTCATCCCATCCTTCTCAGGAATTTGCTGTACGAATGGTGGAATCACCATACCTTCAACAGGCTGCAGCAATGTTGGATTATTAGCTAATTCCAAAAACTTAGTGCGATCCACCTGCCCTAAATTCCCGATAACATCTGCAATTTCGGTTATTGTAAACCCTTCAGGAACTGTAAATGTGAATGTATCCGGGATGACGACCTCGCCATTATTCAGCATCTCAATAATACGTTCAACGGTTATTCCAGGGCTCATGGCGTATTCACCTGCTTTAAAGCCTGCACCCTCTTTTTTATATTTCAAATAATAACTAAAGACCGTTCCGCTCCGGATCACGCCCTGATCCTCAAGAATACTAGCGATACGTCCTGAACTGATCCCCCTAGGAACTACAAACCGCTTCTCTTCTGTAGAGGCTTCAACTGGTGAAAGTGCACTGCTTAAATAAAGCAAAATGCCTCCCGCTGTACCCGCCAACAGGCAGAACAAGATTAGGAAGGTCCAGAATGCCATCATTCGTTTGTTCGAGGCGGTTAGCTTAGTTGAAGATTGTATATGTGGTTGACGGGGCATGTCCATTGCTGGTTCGAATCGAGCATCATGATCCGAATTGTTCCCTTGGTTCGTATTCACGTTTCTCCTCCCACACAAAGGGCGACTAAGCGCCGCCCTTATTCACATCGCAAATGTCATTTCGTCATAAACCTCAGCGACCACTTCCCACTCCTCATCATCTTCGATGGTTTCGAGGGTAACTTCACTAAGATCATTACGGATTACTCGGAATAAGACATACTCCTCATGCTTGGATAGCTTGTGTGAATGAAGCACAGCATATATCTGTTCTCCTAGACGAAACTCCTTAAGAACCTGATAGACAATACTATCGTTTCCTTCTTCACTAAGGATAACTTCATCCCCAAACAATTGGAGAAGCAGATTTGATTCTAGAGCATCCTTCGCTTCATAGAACATTTACTCAAGGCTCCTCTTCATCCTCTTCAAGCAAGGTATTGAAGGTTTCCTCTACCAATTTCCATTCTTCTTCATCTTCGATAGTGAAGAGCTTCAAATCATCGCCCTCTTCCTCGTATCGAAAAGCAAAAACTTCAT
>JBBDTA010000090.1:0-5907 GCA_040904605.1 Paenibacillaceae bacterium | reverse complement strand
ATTAGGTAATAGAAGGTAGATAACAAGAGGATTAATTGTAAGTACGAACTAATTTCCGCCCAACATTACATAAGTATGGGTTTGCACAAAAAGTACCGTTCGGTGATCTTCGATCTTCCGAACGGTTTCTTAATGCGCTAGAAAGTGCTGCATGGAGTATATTTCTATGCATAAACAGGGAGATCTATAAGCACCTTAAGAATCTGGATAATATGTCATTATTCAAGATTATTATGTGTACGAAGTCGTTTATCGACTGTTCGCGAAGTCATCAATAATGTTAAGGAGGTTTTCTATGAGCACTAATACAAAGATTACGAAAAAACCTACTGAACTGTTCGCAGCCTGGAACGAAACGTTACCTAAGATACTGAATGCTGGAGATTCTGTGATTATTGAAATGGATGAAGCGAATAGCAGCAGGCTACGGATACACATCAAAACTGCTGGGCATAGCGGATATACATTTGATTTCAGTTGCCTATATGTGGATGAGCGAGAGCTGAAAGTGGAATTAATCGATGTCGAGAAGGCCGGTGAGCACGTGGATGAACATACGGAGATCATTCAAACGCTCATCGAGGATTATGTTCGTCACATTCATGAGTGTGCCCAGATTCTGCAACGAATTACCCATCACTAAGGTTAAGCTTAACGAAGTCATTTTTTGTTACACAAAACTTTCAGGAGGAATACGAATGCCGAAGACCATTCCCCAACCCGTACCAGAAGCCCATGAGAAGCATGAGAAGAAGAAAGAACGCGATACGATGGAGGAACCCCTATCTGGGTCGAAAACGGTCAAAAATCGCAATCACTCTCGTCAGAATAAAGGTGAAGGAAGATAACATAGGGGGCATCTTACAGCGCAAAAGAAGGGGCTGTCTCATAAGTCTTTAAGTGACTTTGGGAAGCCCCTATATAATTAATCTTCGTCTACTTTTGTCTTAATTGGCAGTTCTATTGAAGTGAATAGTTCTATAGTCTCTTTAAGATCTTCCTCATCAATATGAACATAGGGTGATTTCCAATAACCTGGATAAGGGATGGAAATAACGGTGTCGCTGCTCAGATGGCCGTAGAAATCCTTGACTAGAGAAATCATCGTGCCTCGACTCATATCGGTCTTTACGTTAGTGGTAACGATGTCGAGCAGATCCAGTGTCTTCGTGAGATTACCCCAACTTGACATCTTCTTAACAAGTGCAGTAATGACTTCTTGTTGGCGACGACCACGATCGAAATCACTGGATTCGAAATTAACTCCTCTATCATCAAGGCGGTGTCGAGCATAATTCAGGGCATTGCGCCCATCTAGGATCTGTAACCCCCTCTGCAAATCAATATGAGTACCATCGAATTCTGCGGTATACTGCATGGAGCGATCAACATTAATTTCTATACCGCCGACTTCATCAACTAATCCTACGACTGTTTCGAAATTGACCAGAAATGTATGCTCAATAGAGATATGTAGAAAGTCCTCGAACGTTTCACGAAGAGCAACCATACCTGAGCTTATGTATTCTTCACTTATTCGTTTCTTCCCAATACTGACCTTCCGACCGGATAGTAGGCTAGGATCCTTCCTAGCTTCCTTCAGAGCATGATTATAGCCCTCTGCGAAGATGGCATTAATCTTCTTATAATCACCTGAATCATCGGGGTCTGTGACCTTCTGATCGCGTGGGATGGATAACAGCTTAACCAGATGCTGCTGTGGAATAATATGGGCAACAATCAGGGAGTCTGTATTCAGCATAAGGTCATTGCCTCGTTGGTCCAAACCAATCATCAGCACGTAAAAGTTTTCCGAGTCTTCTTCAGCCTTGGTTGATGATGAAGGATCGGGTGATGACTCCTCTGAAGGCGAATTCTTAATGATGGCTGTATCGGTATCAATGACCATGTCGTCTAATTTCTGATTAAAGCTGAAGATAACGAAGATTGCACCTATGAGCAAGACACCTAGAGTGATCCATACTATTCTCTTGAACAACTCAGTACACCTCAGTTTCTCGTCGATTAGACAGGCTGGGAAAGTGTGTATCTTCTCATTCATTAGACGACTTGAATGGTTGAAAGTTTCACTAATTGCCACATACAAAAAAAACCACAGCCAATAAAGGCTATAGTTAACTGTTCTATAATGGTCGGGACGACACGATTTGAACATGCGACCCCCTGGTCCCAAACCAGGTGCTCTACCAAGCTGAGCTACGTCCCGAAATTCTAATGCCGACATCTTAATATGGGGCAGCAAAAGTCATTATAGCACAAATGAAACGCGGAATAAAGCACTCTTTTTTAACAGTCCTGATAATTCCTTTTGGTTCTATGGATGGTTTATGTTATAATGTTGCTTGCTGCGACTCCGTAGCTCAGCGGATAGAGCAAACGTTTCCTAAACGTTAGGTCGGAGGTTCAAGTCCTCTCGGGGTCGCCATACATAGTATAGCAGGAAATCATTATCATTGTTTGTGAAATTATGCACATTTAAAGCTGATGTCGCATAGTATAATAGAAAATAATTCCGAAAAAAAAAGGAATTTTTAAGAGTATAGCGAAATGTTTGTGAAATAAAGTATAATTAAAAGTATAAGGGCAAGATACTGCCTAATTTAGGGGTTAGGCAGGGCTAGGCAAACAAAATGTACGCGTCGTCTTTATTAGTGATATTTTTCACAAAGTACTGGGAGGGTTCAGCATGTTGCATATTGTGGTGTGTATTAAGCAGGTGCCAGATAGTAGAGAGATCCGAATTGATCCGAAGAATAATACGCTGATTCGACAGGGTGTGCCTAGTATCGTGAATTTCTACGATCTACATGGCCTTGAGGAAGCATTGCGGATTAAAGACGAACAAGGCGCTCGAGTGACCGTAGTGACCATGGGTCCTCCACCTGCAGAGAAGAGTTTGAAGGAATGCATCTCTCTTGGAGCTGATGAAGCGGTATTAGTAACCGATCGAGGTTTTGCCGGTGCGGATACGTTGGCAACCTCGTATGTTATAGGTAATACGATCCGTAAGATAGCTGAGACTTGGGGAGCTGTAGATATGGTGTTCTGTGGCAAACAGACGTTAGATGGCGATACAGGGCAGGTTGGCCCTGGTGTTGCATGTCGACTGGATCTTGAGCAATTGACCTATGTGACTAAGGTCGTAAAGGTGGATGAAGAACGACATAAAGTTACGGTTCATCGTCAGCTTGAGGATGGTATTGAAGTGGTGGAAACTAGCATGCCCTTGCTGATTACAGCCTTAAAGGAGCTTAATAAGGTTCGCCGTGCATCCTTACCTGGCATGATTCGTGCAGCAAGATATAAGCCGACGGTATGGACAACTGCTGATTTCCCTGATCTGGACAAAGCGCAGATTGGTCTGAAGGGCTCACCTACTATCGTTGCTAAGACATGGGTACCGGAAATTCGCAGCATCAATGGTGAACGCATCGAGGGAGAGACAGAGGAAGCAACAGCAGAACAGCTGATAGCTAAGCTATGGGAAGGCGAGCTCCCGACAAGAATGGGTTGGACAGGATAATGATCATGATCATACTTGGTAGTATTCTAATTTGTTTATCATAGTGCGGAGGCGATAGAAGATGTCAGAGGAACAAATAGAAGCCGAAGATATAATGCCCGATTGGTCAGCATTTCGAGGCGTTCTTATCGTTGTAGAACAACGAGATGGTATAGCGAAACAAGTGTCATGGCAGTTACTTGGAGAAGGTAAGAAGCTGGCGAACAAGCTGGAGACTAAATTGATGGCGCTTGTCATAGGCGACGAGGTTGAACATCTAGCTCAAGAAGCGATTTATTATGGAGCAGATGAGGCTTATCTATGTGATGCTCCCGAATTGAAGTCATATCGGACGAGACCTTATAGTCGGATATGCCTCAAGATGATTCATGAATTCAGACCGGAAATTGTATTATTCGGAGCTACAGCGACAGGAAGAGATTTAGCCGGTGCGATTGCTACCCATCTTCCAACTGGTTTGACTGCTGATACGACGGAACTAGATGTAGAGCCGCATCCATCGAGGCTGTTGCTTGCAAGCCGACCCGCATTCTCTGAGAAGATGATGGCCACGATTCTATGTAAGCAATACCGTCCACAGATGGCTACTGCTCGAGCTGGTGTATTCCAGGCTCTATCCCGGGATACGACGAGAAAGGCACCGATTAAACGAATTGAGAATGAAATGCGTGAGGAAGAAATTGCCACTCGCGTCATGGAGTTTATCAGGGAAACAGGAACGATTAACCTTGAAGAGGTTGAAGTGATTGTTGCTGGTGGTCGTGGTCTTGGTGGAGCGGAGCCCTTCGCGATGCTGCAGGAGCTGGCTGATGCTCTTGGTGGAGTTGTTGGAGCATCCCGTGCTGCTGTAGATGCAGGCTGGATTGGACACGAGCATCAGGTTGGTCAGACCGGTCAGACGGTGAGAGCGAAGTTATATTTTGCCATAGGGATTTCAGGGGCCGTACAACATACAGTGGGAATGAGCAGCTCTGACGTGATTGTAGCGATTAATAAGGATGAGAACGCTCCGATCTTCCAATTCGCGCATTATGGTATTGTAGGGGATCTGTTCAAGATTGTTCCCGCTATCACGGAGGCAGTGAAGAATAAGAGAGGTTTATTCGCGAGCGTGGGGGGTCAGGCACATGAATGAGAAATTTGATGCGATTATTGTAGGCGGCGGACCTGCAGGCGCTGCAGCTGCATTGACGCTGGCACGTGCTGGACTTAGTGTTGTGTTATTAGAAAGAGGCGAGTTTCCAGGCGCCAAGAATTTGTTCGGCGGGGTACTGTATCGCAAGCAGATCGAGGAGCTAGTACCAGAATTCTGGCTAGAGCGTAACGCTCCGGTCGAACGGCATATCGTTGAGCAACGCATCTGGATGATGGGCAAGCAATCGATGGTGACCTTAGGACACAGGAATGAAGCGTTCAAGGAGCCTTATAATTCTTTCACCGGTCTTCGTGTGAAATTCGATCAATGGTTTGCGCAGAAGGCAGTAGATGCTGGAGCCATTCCCGTGTATGAGACGGTGGCGCTTGATGTCATTCGTGAGGGTGATAAGGTTGTAGGCGTTAGGACGGATCGTGAGGATGGCGATCTGTATGCGGATGTCGTGGTTATTGCGGACGGTGTTAACTCCCTACTCGGTAAAGCGCTGGGTGTTCATAAGGAATGGAATCCAGATGAAGTATCACTCGTTGTGAAAGAGGTCATTGCACTTCCGAAGGAGAAGATTGAGGATCGTTTCAATCTCGAGGGTGATGAGGGTGTCACGATTGAATTCATGGGGGAAACGTCGCTCGGCATGGCGGGCATGGGCTTCTGTTATACGAATAAAGATACGTTATCTCTAGGTATCGGTGTTATGGTTAATCACTTGCGCGAGAAGCGAATTAAACCCTATGAGCTGCTTGAATCCGTGAAGCAGCATCCGATGATCCGCAAGCTGATTCAGGGTGGAGAGACCAAGGAATATTCCGGTCACTTGATTCCTGAGGGTGGCTACCATTCCATTCCGGCCCTATCAGGCAACGGCTGGATGATGGCCGGCGATGCTGCGCAGCTCGTCAATTTCGTTCACCGTGAGGGGACGAACTTAGCGATGACATCGGGCCGACTTGCTGCAGAAGCGATCATCGAAGCGAAGCAGAAGGGTGACTATTCGGCGGCTTCATTGAAGCGCTACGATGAATTGATTCGTGAATCATTCGTGATTAAGGATTTGAAGAAGTATAAGGGCATGCATCAGTTCTTGAAGGAGAACGATCCAGATATGCTGTTTAATAAACTGCCTAAAGCCGCGAACGAGGCGATGTACAATATGTTCCTAGTTGATGGGATTTCCAAAGCGGAGAAGCAGAAGATGGCGATTCGCTTA
>JBBDTA010000089.1:0-5908 GCA_040904605.1 Paenibacillaceae bacterium | reverse complement strand
GAGCTTAATAAATCCCCAATGAAATGCCATAAGGCACTCTGAATATTGAGATTCTCCTCATCCTTCATACTTCGACTTAAGATAATCGTCAATACAATATTTACAATAAGACCAATACTAGAGATGATCAGCATGAGTGAGAGGTTGATTTCCTCTGGATGGATTGCTCTACGTATTCCTTCAATGAATATCCCAATAGCGATAATAGCGAGAGCAAGACCATTAAGGAATGATGCAATAATCTCAAATCGAAGGTAACCATACGTATATCGGGCATTCGCTGGTCGGGTAGCCAGATAAAGTGCCGTCATACTCAAGCCTAGAGCGACGACGTCAGATATCATATGCGCGGAATCCGATAGCAGGGCCAATGAATTGGAGAGGAGGCCTCCAATTATTTCGACAATGGTGAAGAATAATGTTAGTAATAATGTGATCCAGAGCGTTCGCTTGGATCGACTTTGTTGTTTCTCATGAGGTAAGTGGTGATAATCGTACATCGCAATCGCCTCCTTTTATTAGGTTATTATAGCCAATGAACAAAGTATAAACCAAACCGTGGTAACATTCTAGTGAAGTTGCCGAGTTACGAAGACTGTCATATAATAAAGCTATCTAATAAATATTTGTTGGCAGATTATAGATATTGATAAATTTTTTTATGCTTATGAAGTAGTTTCAGGAGGTAAATATGAACATCAATCAACTAGAAACACTCATTATGATTTCTAAGACAATGAGCTTTCGCAAAGCTGGCGAGCTCCTTAATTTGACTCAGCCTGCAGTGTCTGCGCAAATCAAGAGTCTGGAAGACGAATTCAAGACGATTCTTATTGATCGTAACCAGCCTGTTACATTGACTGACAGTGGGTTATTATTCTTAGATCATGCTCAGAGCATACTAAGAACGGTCGAAGATCTGAAGCAGAAGCTCGCCGATCTCGATGATACCCCTCAAGGGCATATTACACTAGGGACAACAACCTCTATCGCGATGCAGACGTTGCCTCGGGTGCTGTCCTATTTTCAAGACCAATTCCCGCTTATTAAGACAACTATTCATTCGATGACCTCCTCACAGATTATGACGAGTGTGGAGAATGGGAGTGTAGATATTGGGATTGCTTATTTGTTCGAGAAGACAGCAATGCTCGAAACCTCCACCTTATACTATGATACATTCGAGTTAGTTGTTTCTCCAGATCACTCCCTTGCGAATTTATCGCACGCGGGAATAGAGTCCTTGAGGAACATTCCGTTGATTATGCTATCTCCAGAAACAGCAGGGCGTCGGTTTTTGGATCAAATATTTAGCAAGCTGAGGATAAAACCGCAGATTGTCATGGAGCTGTCGAGCAGTGAAGAGGTCAAGCGAATGGTTGAATTGAACCTTGGTGCGGCAATCGTATCTAAGCTTTCTATTGCAGATGAGCTGAAGCGTGGTTCGTTAAAGATGATACAGGTTCCAGAGCTTGAGATAAGTCATCCGGTTGGTGTCATCTATAAATCGGGTCGTTACCTCAATTCGGCGATGCAACAATTCCTGCTTGATCTTAAAGGGATGCCAGAATCACAGTTTCATGGTTCAGAATAAGACTCACAGAGAAAGGTTGAGTGTAATGAAGTTTGATTTCCACAGTCATCATGATCGTTGCGGTCATGCTGTTGGGACTATAAGTGATTATATTGAAGCAGCCATCGAGAAGGGTCTTACGATGATCGGAATTTCGGATCACTCCCCTTACTTTGGTAATCCTATCAATCAGCCGCAACCTGGTATTGCTATGGCTAAGAGTGAATTCCCCTCGTATATCGAAGAAGTATTAAGCTTGAAGCAAGAATATGAGGATCGGATAGAGGTGCTGCTTGGTGTAGAATCAGACTTCTTCCCGAAGCATGCTGAGTTATATAGAAGCGTTTATGAACAGTACCCGTTCGATTATATTATAGGTTCCGTACATGCAGTGGGTGGTATTAGCATCTTTAATCGGAATCGCTGGAAAAAGCTGAACCTACAAGAGAAGATTGCAACCAAGGAAGCTTATTATGAACAAATTATGCTCTCCGCTAAGAGTGGCATGTTCGACATCCTAGGACACATTGATGCGATGAGAGGGTATTATCCCATATTCGGGGATATCCCAACCGATGCTGTAGATCAGACCTTACAAGTGATTGCAGATTGTGATGTGGCTATCGAAATTAACACTTCAGGCAGTACCAAGGATTGTGGTGGCTGGTATCCGGCGGATGATCTCTTAGTGCGTGCTTTACATTATGGTGTAAAGGTGACCTTCGGTTCTGATGCTCATATCACTTCTAGAGTAGGAGATGAGTGGGAGCAGGTGCGAGAGCGGCTTAGTGATATTGGGTTCAAGGAGTGGGCCGTGTTCCGTCGCAGAGAGCGGTTTATGGTTCCGTTGTAGCCACACTGATTTCTCTAGATCAGTATAGTATAATTGCGGTATGAATTTTAAATAGTCTGAGTGAGGTGTTAGTACAATGTATGATAATCAGAATCCAAGCAAGCCGCATTTAATTAAAGAAACAGGCTGGACAGTTGAGGATTATTATGAGCTTCCTGAAGACGGAAACCAGTATGAAATCATAGACGGAAGGCTAGAGCTGAAACCGTCTCCTACAACGACACATCAAAGTATTAGCCAACGTATAGAACGCACGATGATGGATTGTTGCGAAATCAATTATATTATTTTTCATGCTCCATTAGACGTTATTTTATCGGACAACGAGACAAGGCAGCCGGATATCTTAGCGATTCACCGTAGCCGGGAACATATTATTGAAGAACGCGGAATCGTAGGTCCTCCTGATTTGGTTGTTGAAATCATCTCCCCCAGCAGCGCCAAAAGAGACCGGACTATGAAGAAACAATCGTATGCCCGATTTGGCGTTCCTGAATATTGGATCGTCGACCCGTCCAATCTGACCATTGAACAATATGTGCAGACAGAGCTTGGACAGCCCTATGAGCTGCTAAACGTATTTGGTTCTGAGGATACGGTGACTTCGGAGAGAATGCCCTGTGTTTCTTTTGACGTAAAACAGATGACTCGCATTTGAATGGTCCCCCCTTTTGATATCTCAAAAAAAAGTGACCTGCTCAACGGGAGCAGGTCCAAGTGTTTATATTATTAAAAGGGGGGTCTTGCTTATTATCATACCTAATGAACATGTTGATACCATAACAGGAATGTTTCATTTGTGTAACAAATTATTGAGCAAAGCTCATTTAAATTTTTTCCGCATTTCCCCTTGAATTTTTTTAATCCTAAAGGATAAATTACCATAATTATGACTGCAATGTCATTAAGCGATCTAAAAGAAGATAAAACAGCCATGTTGAAACTGATAGCATGGCTGTTTTATTTATAATAAAAAGCCCCACCCAATAGGTGAGGTTTGAGATGAACACTTATCGAAACAATCGGTTACGCAGGGGCTGTGTGATTTGTTGAAATAAATTCCCGCCCCCGTTGCGTCTTCTTGCCACACCATAGGCGACTGCACCACCGGCTAACGCAAGAAGCGACATTATTGTCCTTCTTCCCAGCATATTTTTATTGGGTGCTTGCATTTGTTGTAATCCCTTTTTCAACATTCCGCCGCGAAACAGTGACATGAACCAATTCATGATGTTTATCGCTCCTTAGCATATAAAATTTGTGCAGTGGTTTTGTACAATGAGTAGTTTACGGTGTATTCGACAAAACCATTCGATCGGATTGATGCCAAATTACCCCTTCTTACTGGAAATCGCAGCATGATCTCCCGGTTTATTTTAAGGAGTACTTTCCTTCAATCTGGACACTCTATATCATAATAATTGTGCAGAAAACCAACTCATGGATGATTTAACATGGAGTGTGACGATAAAATGACTACCGCTAACATAAACGGATACTCGATGCATTATATTGATCGCGGAAAAGGAACCGCCATCCTCTTTATTCATCCTCCGGTACTTACAAGCTTAAATTTCATATACCAAATCCAAGGGCTGTCGCCTCATTTTCGAACCATTGCTTTTGACATCAGAGGACACGGCAAGAGCCAGCCTTCCAAACAAGAGGTTACTTATCCTTTAATCGTTGAGGATATCAAACGGTTGATAGACCAGTTAAGCATCGAAAAAATATTCTTGTGCGGATATTCTACTGGGGGTTCGGTTGTGCTTGAGTTTCTCTTGACTCATCCCGATCGGGCATGGGGAGGTATCGTCATCGGCGGAATGTCGGAAGTAAACGAATGGCGTCTAAGAAACAAAATATCTTTGGGCGCTGTTTTCTCCAAAATCGGAGCAGTCGGCACGATCGCGTTTTCCAATGCATGGACGCAAGCTAAAAATATTTCTTTGTTCCGTGAGTTATTCAACGATGCGAAAAAAGGAAATGCCAGAAATGCGGAACAGTATTACCGGTACAGCTTGAAGTATAACTGTACATCGCAACTTCGGGAAATCCATCTTCCCGTTCTGCTCGTTTACGGGGAAAAAGACAAGCACTTCCATCCTTACGCCAAAATGTTGCATCAACGATTGCCGAAGAGTGAGCTGATTTTCATTAAAAAAGTCGATCATCGGATTCCGACGAAAGCCCCCGGACCATTGAACGAACGGATCAAGCAATTCGTACGCCGCTTCAGCCACTGACCTCCGGCAGATGAATGTCCGACGGTGGGGATCCATTTATCGCTTCCAATGAGCGACTGAAGGGCAATCCCGGTATGGCGAACTTTCAAGGAATCATCATAACATTTTTATTGCTTTTTGAAGAACGAAAAGACTCTGTGTCGTTGTTAAACGTGTACAGAGTCTTTAATAATTCGAAATGATTCCTAGCTCAACCGGACGGTATCCGCCGCTTCAGCAAGATAATTACTAGGATAATTCGAACTACCTGGAATGTGTGCAACTGCTGTTTTTGCCAGTCCGTTGTCTGCAATACTCCGTCCATTCCGACAACCTTAATGGCAATGAGAATTGTGAAAAAAAGCATCAAAGGGACTACCAGCGAATTTACCGCCAGAATCCCGTTAATTTCTTTGGTCATCACCAGATAACTCAGAACAATGCTGATGACAATGCCAAGTTGATATGGCAATCCGAGTTGTTCTTCAAAAATGGATCCAGTACCGGACAGCATCACTGATGTTACACCTAATAAGATGAGTACATTCGCGGCTTTGCCAAAAATGTCGCCAAACAGGAAATTGTTGAGTTCCTGATAAGAAAATGCCCTGATCCGGTGAGAAAGAACCATCATTTTAGTCCCAATCCACATAAATAGTAACGTAGTTATTAAAATGCCCGCTCCCCCGATTGCTCCGTATACAGTGAAAAACTGCATGATCGATTTATTATTCATATATCTCCCAAGACAAGTTTGATGATTCAATCTATTCTATGTCCGAAAAGATCCATTCATCACAAACGGCCATATAACCAAACAGCAGATAGGTAAACCAGCCCCATGAATGATTTTCCGAATATAAACATCGATAAAAAGACCCCAGGCATATAGCCGTTGGGGTAGAGGGATGACTTGTAAGGAAGCAAACTGCTACACCCTTTGAACTTCCTCTTTGTTACGCCTAAAAGAAAACCCATTGAAAAACCCGCGCATGCCATATACCAAATTTGCCGCCGTACAAGCAACGACATGACGACTTGTTTGCAGCGGACGTGCTGATTTCGAACGGCCCATTATTTTCTGAAGCTGCTCTACCGTAAGGTTTTTTTTCGATAAGGCTTCGTCAAACTCCTTCTGCGCGGCCTGTTTGGCCTTGAACAGCATCATTTGTACCCTGCTGTATACGTTGATTGCCCCGTCACCCGTCGTTTCAATCGGGAGGAAGATGGCATCGGGATATTTCTCGGTGATCAAGG
>JBBDTA010000088.1:4606-5947 GCA_040904605.1 Paenibacillaceae bacterium | reverse complement strand
ATTAACACCACAGCATTTAGTCAGCTTATATGATGACTTACAGTAAACATCTACATCTATAATAAATATGTCCCAACCTTCCAAGCCGCGTCGGAGACGGTTTCGTGACTCTGCATTCTTTTCCAATTCCAAAAGCCTGTCAAGCTTGTCAAACCAGTCCGCATAATTGTCCAAGTTCCCACATAGACATGTACTAGTTGTGGAAATTTACTGGGACGAGGGGATGAGCGCATGCGTAGAATCACGTGGACGCTAGCCATGATGATGTGCGTGGTCATAGTGTTGGCCGGATGCGGGAAGAAGGATGCAAGTGATGTGGTCGCAGAGTTGGATAAGACGATGGATAAGCTGGAGAGCTATGAGGGAGCAGGCACGATGATCCTCCATACGGGGATGAAGCCGCAGGAATATTCGGTCGATGTGTGGTATCAGAGTCCGAGCTATTACCGGATTGCGCTGAAGAATGCGACCAAGGATGTCACTCAGATTGTACTGAAGAATGATGAAGGTGTGTTCGTTCTCACGCCCCAGCTGAACAAGAGCTTCCGCTTCCAGAGCGATTGGCCGGAGAAGCAGGGGCAGGCGTATCTATACCATACGTTAACCCAGAGTATTCTGCAGGATAAGAATCGGCAATTTACGACGGAGGGTGACACTTATGTGTTCGATGTAGTCTCGAATCTACAGAACCATTCCTTGGTCAGACAGAGGATTTGGCTGGACAAGGAAGACTACGCTCCGAGGCGCATGGAAGCAAGCGATGCCGAATCGAATGTGCTGCTGGAGGTGAATTTCAGCTCCTTCGTCTTCAACAAGAAATTCGATGAGGATTCCTTCGATATGGAACGTAATATGCTGGGCTACGAGTTGCAGTCGGTTGCTACGATGGCCGAGGGTGACGAGGCGGATGGCACGTTAGAGAGCGCGGGTACGAATGCTGGTACTCCTACGAGCACTAACACGGGGACTAAGGAAGTTTCTAATCGATCCTTCGGCATTCTAATGCCTACCTATCTACCAGAGGGAGTTGTAAATAAGGATATCAGTGAGATTAAGCTCGCTGGTGAAGCCGGAATAATGCTCCGTTATGAAGGGGATTACAGCTTCACACTGATTGAAGCGCGACCGACAGAACGTGCAGTATCCGCGCTCAGTGGCACGATGGTCGATCTGGGCTTCACGATGGCTACGTTATTAGGTAATGAGAAGAGGACGCTCACTTGGATGGATCAAGGTGTAGAATTCCGTCTCTCAACAGGTGATCTGCCAGAAGAGGAAATGATCATGGTCGCGCAGTCCCTAGAGGATCAGATCGGCAAGTAGTGGGAAAGTGGCAGGAAA
>JBBDTA010000088.1:0-4506 GCA_040904605.1 Paenibacillaceae bacterium | reverse complement strand
GGTTCGAGTTGGCTCATGCGAGCAGTAGCTTCGTGTGAATTCTCACCGAGAATTCCACAAAACCTGCATTGACACGGATAACGATACGTTCTAACATAGGTCTATCGGTAATGGAGGTGACCTTCGTTGAATACGTTCCATCGTCCAACTTGGGCGGAGATTTCACTAGATGCGGTCGAACATAATATAAGCGAGTTTCGTAGAGTATTGCCGCCAGACAAGCGGATTATGGCTGTGGTGAAGGCGAATGCTTACGGGCATGGTGCGATAGAGATCGCTGAGGAAGCGGTTCGCTCAGGGGTTGATTATCTGGGTGTGGCCTTCTTAGATGAAGCGATCCAATTACGTCAGGCGGGAATACAAGCACCGGTGCTCGTTCTGGGCTATACGGATATACGGTCGTTAGAGCTTGCCAGGCAATATGATGTAACGATCACGGTGTTCAGCGAGGAAGTGCTCGAAGCCTTGGAGAACAGCCCCAGCTCTAGCTCCAACGACATGAAGCCCCTTAACATACACATCAAACTCGATACTGGAATGGGGCGGATTGGTGTTCGGGGAGAGCAACAATCGATCGCCTTCATCCATAGAGCTAGATCCATTCCCGGTGTCTATGTGGAAGGCCTATTCACACATTATGCTTGTGCAGATGAGACGGACAAGTGCTTTACGGTTGAACAGCACCGGAGGTTTGAGGTGATTGTGGGTTATTTTGCCTCGGTGGGGGTGGAATTCAGTTACTTACATGCGGGAAATAGCGCGACCGGGATCGATACACCAGACATGATCTCCACGATGCTGCGCCTGGGGATTAGCTTGTATGGCTTCTATCCTTCGGATGAGGTGAATCATGAGCGGGTTGGTCTGCGACCTGTGATGAGCTATAAAACTAAGATTATTATGGTCAAAATATTGCCAGCACTCTCCACGATCAGCTACGGAGCGACGTATCAGACGCAAGCAGAGGAGAAAATTGCCACAATTCCGGTAGGCTACGGTGATGGATATACGCGGCTGCTGACGGGTAAGGCATATGTACTGGTGCGTGGTCATAAGGTACCTATAGTCGGTAAAATCTGCATGGATCAGTGCATGATTAATGTAACGGACATTCCGGATGCAGCAGTAGGTGATGAGGTTGTGCTCTTCGGTGCACAGGGCTCGGAGTCGATAACCGCGGATGAGCTGGCTCATACACTCAGGACGATCAACTATGAAATCACATGTATGGTTTCCTATCGTGTGCCCAGAGTGTATGTACGTGATGAGGGTCAGGTAGTCCGAGTAGTGAATCATCTGATCGAATAGGAATGTAATTAATTACCGACCAATTTATATTCAGAATAAACAGGAAATGGACAGTGCATCGCGAATTTATATATAAGATACAAGATTTTGTTCCATACCCTTGAAGCTGAGAGTTTAGGTCGTATAGCATACTTGATGTATGCAAGACATATACTTACTCTTGTATAAATTGGCTTGATTAACATCATAATGTAATATTGCTTGGAACTTGTTGGGGGGCTGGGTTGGTGGGTAACGTACAGAATACCAAACGGATCATGATAAGCTTGCCGGACTATTTACTTAAGGAAGTTGATGGTGTTGTGGAGAATGAAAATTCGAATCGCAGTGAATTAATTCGTCAGGCGATGAGGTTATACTTGCAAGAGCGTAAGAAACGTGTTCTGCGAGAAACCATGCAACGTGGTTATATGGAAATGGCCAAGATTAATCTGCACATGGCATCTGAAGCTTTTCACGCAGAGGAAGATGCGGATCTGATTGTTGACCGTTTAGTAAGCGGGGTGTAGCGATTGATTGTTAAACGAGGAGATGTATATTTCGCAGACCTCTCTCCAGTTGTTGGTTCTGAACAGGGCGGTGTCCGTCCTGTCCTCATTATTCAGAATGATATAGGCAACCGCTTCAGCCCCACGGTGATTGTATCAGCGATTACAGCGCAGATTCAGAAGGCGAAGCTACCCACTCACGTGGAGATTGATGCGGAGACACATGGATTCGATCGGAATTCTGTTATCCTGTTAGAACAGCTGCGAACAATAGATAAACAACGATTAACAGATAAGATTACACATCTAGATGAAGACACGATGCGAAAGGTCGATGAAGCGTTACAGATTAGTGTAGGGTTGATTGATTTTTAGCGTACATAACGTTTACAATTGCGAGGGGAAACCCTCGTTATTATTTTTGTATGGGGAGAAGAAAATTTATGGAGCAGCAATCGACACAGCAACAACCAACGCAATTAGGATATGATCTTGAACAATTAATGAAACAAATCTCTAAGGAAATGGCCATCCCGCTCACCAAGGTCCGCGCTACCGTAGAGTTATTGGATGGGGGCAACACGATTCCCTTTATAGCCAGGTACCGCAAAGAGATGACCGGAGAGTTAGACGAGAACGAGCTTCGTGGTATCGAGGAACGACTGCAGTATCTTCGCAACCTAGAGGACCGTAAGGTGGAGGTGTTGCGGCTGATTGAAGAGCAGGGAAAGCTGACGGACGAACTAAGTGCTGCGATTATGCAATCTGTGAAGCTACAGGAGGTCGAGGACCTATACCGGCCCTATCGCCAGAAGCGCAAAACGCGAGCAAGCGTGGCTAAGGAACGTGGCTTGGAGCCGTTAGCCGAATGGATACTGGCACAGCCGAAGGTGGGGTCTCTGAAGGAGGAGGCTGGCGAATATGTTGATACAGAGAAGGAGATAAGTAGTTCTGAGGATGCTATCCAAGGGGCTATGGACATTATCGCTGAGATCATGGCGGACGATGCCAAGGTGCGAGCTTGGGTACGCAAATTTACCTTCGATAACGGCACCATGCTGACCGAAGCGAAGAATAAGCAGTTGGAATCCGTCTACGAGATGTACTATGAGTACAAAGAGCCTGTTCGGAGGCTGCCGCCTCACCGTACACTGGCGATCAACCGCGGGGAGCGGGAGGATGTGCTGAAGGTCGGCCTCGATGTACCAACTGAGCGCATTCATGAATATATAGGAAGACAATATATACGGGGAGAGTCCGTCGTGAAGGCGGTTCTAATCGCTGTGGTGGAGGATGCATATCGCAGATTGATAGCTCCATCCATCGAGCGCGAGGTTCGCGGAGAGCTGAGCGAGAAGGCGGAGGAGCATGCGATCCAGATTTTCGCAGAGAACCTGCGTAATCTGTTGCTGCAGGCTCCTGTGAAGGGTCGAGTTGTGCTCGGCGTCGACCCTGCATTTCGCACCGGCTGCAAGCTAGCCGTTGTTGATGATACGGGCAAGCTGCTCGAAGTAGCGGTCACGTATCCGACGGCTCCGCATCACCGCACTGCGGAGGCAGAGGCTGTGTTCAAGCGACTGATCGCACAGTATCAGGTCGATCTGCTCGTGATCGGCAACGGAACTGCATCGCGAGAAACCGAGCAGTTCGTTGTGGAAGTGATCAAGCAGCTGCCAGAGCGCGAGCTGAAGTACATCATCGTCAGCGAAGCAGGGGCGAGTGTGTACTCCGCCTCTAAGCTGGCGCAAGAGGAGTTCCCGGACCTAGACGTAGCGGAGCGCAGCGCGGCTTCGATTGCAAGACGTCTGCAGGATCCATTAGCAGAGCTAGTGAAGATCGAGCCGAAGGCGATTGGCGTAGGGCAATATCAGCATGATGTTGCGGCTAAGAAGCTCGAGGAGAGCTTGAAGTTCGTTGTGGAATCCGCGGTGAACCATGTCGGCGTCGATCTGAATACAGCTTCGTGGTCGCTGTTATCGTATGTCTCGGGTATCAATGCTACGACAGCGAAGAATATTGTGAAGTACCGCGAGGAGAGCGGCCGATTCGTCAAGCGGGATCAGCTGAAGAAGGTACCTCGCCTCGGCGCGAAGACCTTCGAGCAATGTGTCGGCTTCCTGCGCATTAGCGAAGGTGACCATCCGCTCGATAACACACCGATCCATCCGGAGTCCTATGATGTGGTCAAGCAGCTGTTCAAGGAGCTCCGGCTCGAGCTATCGCTGCTCGGCTCGCAGGAGCTGAAGGACCAGCTGAAGCAGATGGAGCCGGAGCAGCTAGCTACGCAGCTCGGCGTAGGCGTTCCCACGCTGCGCGACATTCTGGACAGCTTGCAGCGTCCAGGTCGTGACCCGCGCGAGGAGTTGCCATTGCCGATTTTCCATACCGATATATTGAAGCTAGAGGATCTATCGGCCGGCATGGAATTGACTGGCACGGTTCGCAACGTGATCGACTTCGGGGCGTTCGTCGATATCGGGATCAAGAACGATGGCCTCGTCCACATCTCGCAGATGAGCGATAAGTTCATCAAGCACCCTATGGATGTCGTATCCATCGGGGATATCGTGAAGGTGTGGGTCCTATCCGTCGATGCCAACAAAGGTCGCGTCAGTCTGACGATGCGCCAGCCGTAGGGGGTCGTAGGGGGTGAAAAGTCCACTGAACTAAGCTACTTTTATCCCTTATGAGTTGTATCCCCTTCGCTCAG
>JBBDTA010000087.1:2772-6010 GCA_040904605.1 Paenibacillaceae bacterium | reverse complement strand
GTTGGCACTCAAATCACCGCTTTTCACAGGATCTTCCCCACCAAGTAAGTAGACCTGAACACTTAGTCGGATAATCTGAGGCACATCGAGTCTGAGCAGTGTACTGTAACCGTTGAATCTGATAATCGAGCAAGTCGAGAGAGAAAAAGCTTGTCATGCCCACGTTTATCAAGTTTACTTGAAGTAAGTCATTGGCGCAGGTGATGAATGGAGGGAGATGATAGTATGATCGGGTTTGTGGTCAATCCAGCTTCAGGTAACGGGCGCGGACGTAAAGTATGGCGGAAGCTCGAAGAGGTCCTAAGAAATCGTGAGATTCCTCACCTGGTCCGATTCACCACTGGACAACGGGATGCTGAGCAGTTCGCGACCGAGTGGGCAAGTGATAAGAGCGAGGTTACTATTATTGTTGCGATTGGCGGAGACGGGACTGTACACGAGGTTGCCAATGGCATTTACAGGGCGCGTGAAGCTAATGCAGCTATTCAAGTGAGTACGGCTATTCCAGCTATTCCAGCTATTCCAGCTATCCCAGCTATTCCTGCGATCCCAACTACTCCAGCACACTCCACAAAACCACTCGGTCATGTTCCGGCCGGGTCGGGCAATGATTATGCCCGCGGTCATGGCATTCCATTACAGCCTTTACTCGCATTAGAGGTTATCCTTTCCCACTCCCTTAGCAGCATTCGTTGTATTGATCTAATCAAGATGAATAATCGAATAGCTGTGAATTCGATTGGCGTTGGGTTAGATGGGCGAGTTGCTCGAGTAACCAACGAAGCCATCTATAAGAAGCTATTCAACCAATTAAAGCTCGGCAGGCTCTCTTATGTTCTGTCCTTATTGCGTGTCCTATTCACTTATCGAACTTGTTCTGCAACTTTATCCATGGATGGCAAGGGCTACTTAGCTAGTAAGGTTTGGTTTATCGCAACGGCGAATATACCATTCTATGGTGGCGGGATGCAGATTTGCCCCAAAGCCGATCCTGTGTCTGGTCACGCTGAGCTATGTGTAGTTAGTGCTATTCAACGCATGGAGCTTCTTCGTGTATTCCCCCAAGTGTACAAAGGCACACATATTCACCATAAAGCGATCACCTTCTATCAAGGTCGCAGGATAAAAATCGATGCCGAACGTCCTCTAGATATCCATATGGATGGCGAAATGGCAGGTACAACCCCTGTTACATTAGAGGTCATACCTGCCATACTGAGCATTATTGTTCCTCAAGCCTAAGCAATACCACCAGCACACTCCTAATCACCAAGCTCCTGCCGTTTCAGAGCTGATATCGCAGCCATCAATATGGCAATCATCGCAGCTACTGTGGTACCAACACTTAACAGGAACCCATCTCCAGCTAATCCATTCATGAGTAAGCTTGAGGTATGATGAGTTAAACGGGCAGGACTCCACAACATCCATTGTTCGAATAAGCCTGTTAAGATAGAGAGACATATAGCGATCAATATGGTCACGAATGCTACAGCGCTATTCCCTCGTAACAGCGTACTCATCAACACAAGCACCGTGATCACAAAAGTCATCCATAGCACATATACGAATACGCCACTGACCCAATGATCTACACTTACGTGACCAATTAACAGCTCCGTGTAATACCATCCTGCCAAGCAGCCTAATAACAAAGAGGTGATCGTCAGAGTGGCCAACCCTGCCCATTTGGCTGTAATGAAGGTGGAATGCGGTAGGGGACGAACTAGGATTAAGCCAATCGTTCGACTTTGTTTCTCCCCTGATATCACAGCCATACCAGCTAGAACCAATATTAATACACCTATTGTGCTATATTGACTTATTATCTCAGCCATTACCTGTTCGCCAGTAGGTGTCGGAATTTCAATGACAGCCCCTTCAGGTAAACCACCCGCGACTTCGAGGATTTGTGGCAGATAATAAGTTGTCACTGGCTGCATAATACCTAGTAGGATGAATACAAGAGGAACCCACAGCCATTTAAAGCTCCGCCACATCTCCAGCATTTCTTTGTTGTACATGACGATCCACTGTCGCATTATACACTCACCGCCTTCATGAATATATCCTCCAGCGATAATTCAGCGACCTCGAGCTTGCGAATAGGGATTTGCTGTTCTGCTATGAGCTTTATTAAAGCTGACCGACCTCGTGTCATATCCGTTACTTTCAACTCTACATACTCCCCATTGCACACCACGCTCCCAATACCCTCTAGTACAGAGAGGCTGGGCAGCCATGTGTCCAAGGAAGTCTCGCCACGCAATCGAATGCTCGGTTGCCGATATTGATCCATCACAGATCCCATGCTTCCTGCCACCACAATCTGACCACCGTTCATGATCAGCAGATCATCACTAATCTCCTCGGCATCCGGCAGAACATGGGTGGAGAACAGAATTGTCGTCTCCTTCTTGATTTCACGCATCATCTCCAATACCTCACGACGACCTATCGGATCTAATGAAGACACAGGCTCATCTAGAATAACCAGCTTGGGTTGATGCATCATCGCTTGGGCTAGTCCTAATCGTTGCTTCATACCGCCCGAATAACCGCTAATTCTTTTTTTCGCCGCATCAGCAAGACCGACCTTAGCTAACAATTCTATAGCACGATTATGAGCAGCCTTCTTGGCCATCAACGCCAGCTGTCCCACATACACCAAATATTCCTTGCCAGTCATCCAAGTATAGAAGACGGGATATTGAGGTAGATAGCCTATTAACTTGCGTATGTCCTCTCCCTGCTGTACCCCCGCGAATTGGATCGAGCCTCGGCTTGGAGTAAGGAGTCCAGATAGCATGCGAAGTGTCGTTGTCTTACCAGCGCCGTTGGGCCCGAGTAATGTTAGACAGCGTCCTTCCTCTATGCTGAAGGTGATGCTCTTGACTGCTTGCGTTGAACCGAAGGTTTTCGTGAGCTTCTGAACCTCTAAGAGTGCCATCTTAATTCTGCCTCCTGCCAATAACGAAATACAGAATGGGTCCCAATACATTGACGAACAGGATTAATACGATCCAAAGCGCTTTGGGTCCATTGGTCGTTTCCTGACGAATACAGGATATGAGTGCTACGAGCATCAAGATAAACTGCAGCACTAGAATAGGCGCTATAATCGCCCACGGTATGCTACTAAGTATGTCTTCCATCCGAGATTCCTCCTTAAAGTTTTATACGACACGCTAGTGGTCGATAAAACTACTTCGTAAGCATAAGCTAAGTTTTATACGAC
>JBBDTA010000087.1:0-2672 GCA_040904605.1 Paenibacillaceae bacterium | reverse complement strand
CTAAGTTTTATACGACCACACCGCTATTTCTTCTTCCGTCTAACTACGATCCAATACACAATAAGTGGCAATGGCGCCTGAATACAACCCCATATTCCCCAGAACCAAGCGTTGGCCTCCCGCTTTCTTGCATCGAGGAACAGCCAGGTTCCTTGTACAAGCAATACCATCACAACAGCGATTACAATGAGAATGACCATATAAAGGGGAAGTCCATCTACATCTCGCATCATTGGATCGTCACCTTCTTCCTCGCCTTGAATGCCCAGTATAAGGGAAATCCGAGCAAGGCACCTACTTGCACCACAACAAAGACGAATGGCAATTGAGTGAAGCTAATGAGTCCCAAGATCAACACAATAACAGCGATAATCCAGAAAAAAGAGAGCTCGCGCCTCAGCTTCTTACGCTCTGAGCGTCGTTCTTCCACAATAATCTGCTCCCACATGTGTACATCCGCGACCACAGGAGTTACCCATCCGCCCATTTGGTCCAACCCTTGCTGCAGCTCCTGCTCCCAACGTTCCTTGTTATTCGTCATGGTCGGTCATCTCCTTTCTAATTATTGTTATCCCATTATGTATTCTGGACTTAATCGTTCCCACAGGGGCATCCATCATCGTTGCAATCTCTTCTAATGAATAGCCATAATAATGCTTTAATATAATAGCCGTTCGCACATTCGCCGAAACAGAACCAAGTGCTTCTAGTACAGTGGGCCAATCATTATCAAAGTGAGCTGCATGAAATTTTATTCTACGTAAATTGATCTCCTGATCTTGCCAGTTCAATTCACGTTGCCGCCTACGAAGATGATCGATATGAATGCGTGTAGCGATTGTAATCAGCCAGGAAGAGAATTGGGATTGACCATTATATAGTTTGATCTTATGAATACATTTCAGCATCGTTTCTTGAGCTAGGTCCTCAGCCCAGTGGGGATCGAAGGTAATCTTAACCAAATATTTCAGCACAAAAGGGTAATGCTCCTGCAGCAATCGCGCTAGAGCAGCAGTATCTCCTTGTTGCGCTAGCTCAATCGTCACCTGCTCCTCCATCTGCACAAGTCCTCCTATAAGTTTTGTGTAGCCTAGTGACTTTCGAAGTAAAGTCATTCTTAACAATACTACCTTGTAAGCATAAGCTCATCCATAATACGCTGGGTCCCGACTGAAAGTTCATTGAAAGTGCCAACAGTTTATCGCTTAATTAACCAACTCTACACTTGTCCTACGAAACCATTAAAGCATACAATAAGGAACAGAAGATCTATCCGCGGAGGGAGGAATTAACCTTGAACAGCCAAAAGCGCGCTCTTATTGTCAGTGGTGGTCGTCTGGGCGATTGGGTACTCGAAGAAATCCGGCCAGACGATATTCTGATCGGCGCAGACCGCGGTGCATTATTCCTCATTCAGCGTGGCTTTCGTCCCGACTTAGCGATTGGCGATTTCGATTCAGTAACAGAGCGAGAAAAAGCAATGATCCAGCAGCACTCAGGTCAATTCCTAGCCTGTGATGCCATTCTTAAAGACGAATCCGATACAGAGCTCGCCTTTCTACACGCTGCTCAGATGAAGCCCGCAGAGATTGTACTGCTCGGCGCTCTCGGCTCCCGATTCGACCATTCACTGGCTAACATCCACCTGCTGCATAAGGCATGCACGCTTGGCATAGACTGTTGTATTGTTGATGAATTCAACATCATTCGTCTTACAGACCGTTCTCTCGAGATTGCCGCAGTGGAACAATTTACTCACGTATCCCTACTTCCCCTTACCCTTGAGGTGTCAGGTATAACCCTCACAGGCTTTCAATACCCATTGCATGAAGCTACACTAATTATGGGCCATTCGTTGGCCATCAGCAATGTGCTGACAGCCGCAATCGGTCACGTGCACATCCGCACTGGACTGCTGTTAGTTATTCAGAGCAAGGATTGATAATGAAATTGAATTACTAATAATATCGAAAGAAACGGGTAACTTAAATATCATGGCATACGAATATCCCATCGGCGATTCAAGATTCATTTACAGTCCGACTGAAGGCCCGAGCAAGCCTTATCGAGTGCTACTGTATTATAAATATGTGGCGATTGTGGATATAGAGGGATTTGCTAAGCGAGCATCTTGCTTTCTGCAAGGAAGCTGGACTCAAGGGTCGAATACTCGTGGCACACGAAGGTATTAACGGGCGAATTTCCGGAATGAATTAGAGCACATATGCAAGACTTCAAGGACAAGCCTATACTTACTTATTGCACAGGTGGAATCCGTTGTGCGGGGTTCCACCGCTGTTGAAACCAGGAAACTTGAAAACTTTACGATTAACGCTACACTTTGCGCAATTCTGCCATTCATATTCGCTAATTCACTCACATATCTCCCGATTTTAGCCAACAGCGCAAGATTCAGCGCTATAGTGTAATCCAGACGGAGATATAGCGCTGAAACCTGCGATAATCACTCCAAATGTTAGTTTCACTCCAATATTAGAACACTTATGCCGAACTATTGCGCTAACTACTGCGCTAATTTGCGATCTACTTTAGTCAATTAGTAGCAGTAACCCCAGTACCCACTTCGAAAACTTATATGATCGAGTAGGAGGGAGTGATTAACTCCCGACCTCTCACACCACCGTACGTACCGTTCGGTATACGGCGGTTCA
>JBBDTA010000086.1:4853-6023 GCA_040904605.1 Paenibacillaceae bacterium | reverse complement strand
CACCTCGCCACCTGTGGTAATTAACCCCACCTTCATCGGCACAAAAGGCTTGACCGCAATAACACCAGCTCCACTCTCAGCTATCTTGTTCAATTGTAATGCGAGTTGCTCAATTTGACAAACCGTCTGCTCCTTCACAACGAGTGGTATGACCCGCGTCCCAACAACAACTCCCTTGGGCTTCACAACCGAATGATTCAGCAGCGTCGATACAACTACATGCTCCATCGCATTAGCTGCATCCACAAATTCTCGATTCACCTTGACCAATCCATGGATGTCGGAGATGAGTGAAACCTTGCCTTCATGTGGCTCGGTAAGCGATAGATGCTCGCCGCGGATCGCCTCAGCCATCCGAATCGCTGCTTCGTCCTCATGCATATAGCCATCCTCCAGGGAGAGAATGTAGATGTGCTCCTTACCGATATTGAGCAGCTGCTCAATATCCTGCTCACGGATGATATGACCTTTCTTGAATAGTCGCCCTTTGAAGGTACCTGGCAGGATTTGTGTAAGGTCATGTGCCAGCACCAATCCAACCGCATCCCGCACATGTACTTCCCGGAGCATGGAATTGCCACTCATTCGTCTTTCATCCCCTTTATTACAAGTTGTGTTCGCTCTCTGCACCGGTAAGAATCCTCAGTGCATGGGGCAGCATATCGATGATCGCTGTTAAATTCTCCGAGACACCCTTCGGGCTTCCCGGCAGATTGATGATCAGTGTTCTCCCTCTCGTTCCACAGATCGCACGTGATAGCATAGCTCGGCGAGTTTTCAGCATCGAGGTGACCCGCATCGCTTCTGCCAAACCCGGAACCTGTCGATCAATGACGAGCTGTGTCGCCTCTGGTGTAATGTCTCGTGGTCCTAGTCCGGTACCGCCACAGGTAATAATGAGATCTACCTTCTGCACATCAGCCATCTCGATCAATGCTGAAGCAATCTCGTCTACTTCATCAGGAACAATCCGATATTCGATAATCTCACCATTAATCTCTTCCTCAACTAACTCACGAATAACCTGGGCGCTTGTATCCTCACGCTCGCCTCTAGCGCCACGGTCGCTCGCCGTTAAGATTGCTGCTCTCCAATGCAAACGCATCAACCTCCATCTTCACTGATAATCCCCGCTCTTCCCGCCAGTCTTCTGCACGAGCTGTGTTGGAC
>JBBDTA010000086.1:0-4753 GCA_040904605.1 Paenibacillaceae bacterium | reverse complement strand
CTTCACTGATAATCCCCGCTCTTCCCGCCAGTCTTCTGCACGAGCTGTGTTGGACCTATGATCATATCCTTCTGCAGCGCCTTGCACATATCATAAACCGTAAGCGCCGCGGCGGATACAGCCGTGAGGGCTTCCATCTCTACGCCAGTCTTACCTGTAGTTTTCACTTCAGCTTCTATATATAGCTCATCGATCCCATTGTCGGAGAAACGCACATTCAATCCAGTAATCGGGATCGGATGGCACATGGGAATCCAGTCTGATGTTCGTTTAGCAGCCATGATTCCAGCGACTTGGGCAACCGCGAGTACATCTCCCTTGCTGATTCGGCCCTCGTGGATGCGGGTTAGTGTGGTAGCAGCCATCTTGACCAAGGTTCGGGCAATTGCCGTACGGTGAGTCGTATCCTTGTCCGATATGTCGACCATCCGTGCTCTACCCTGCTCATTCATATGCGTCAAGCCATTGTTCTCTTCCAATGGAGCACTCTCCTATCTAACCAACTATTTTACAGGAAAATATGTTCTAGTAGCTGATGAGATTTCACTCATATGCTACAGATTCATGAACTTTTCGGTGATAGAATATCATATACCCCCTCTTCTGTTATAATTCGATCCACACGGAGGTCGTGCTGCTCCATCGGGAGCTCGTCTTGAAGCTGAGTCTCAAAGCATACACCGAGCTTATAGGGATGAGGCAGACCCCTCACATCATAACGATCTAAGAAACGGTCATAGAATCCACTACCGTATCCGAGCCGCCCGCCCTGTCGATCATAGGCAAGACCGGGAATGATCATTACATCGATCGCAGCAAGCGTTGCTAATCTCGGCGCCATCGAACGAGGCTCAGGAATGCCCCATGCCCCGGGCTCCAGCTCCTCGAAGCTGCTAATCTCGAATGCCTCCATCGTCTGCAAAGCTTTATCGACTTTAGGGACCACAACATGGTAGCCAGCCTCCCACCACCAACGAGTAAGCGGGGTAACGTCGACTTCACTGCGAAAAGGCATAAAAGTGAATAACGTAGGTCGAGCTGATGAGCGCACAAGAGGCACGATGAGCTCCAATGCGAATCGGGAAATTGATTCAGAACTAGAGCGTCGTTGCTCCTCCGACAATTGCTGCCGATTGGCTTCCATTAGCTTACGAAGCTTCTGTTTATCCGAGCGATGCTTCTCCATGTTGCCCATTCAGCTATCCACCTGACCATTCTGTCTCTTCTTTGATCTATTAATATGGTCATAGTATACCATGTCTCGGGAAATTTCCACCACAATTGGACAATGATCTGAAGCCGCTGTAGCAATCGTATAAGCCTTATAACCATTCCCGACATCATGTGTAAATATATGATCAATTGTCCCTCCTCCAATCACTGTACCGCTCCCTGGATCAGCTAACTCCACCTCCCGCCAGCCTAATCCGCCTATCCCCTTCATGAGAGAATGATCCGATTCCATGTTAAAGTCTCCCATGAGTATAGCTTGCGTCTCTACCTTCGCTAATTGTCCAATTAACAACGGTAATTGCCGCATTCGATCCCGCTCCGTAACGCCAAGATGTGTTGTCATCACCGATATGATTCCCATAGGAGTATCGAGCTTGACCTCCAGCAAGCTGCGACGCTCCTTCTCTCCGGGGAAGAAGATGACCTCATCATCTACAACCCTATATCGGCTGAGAATCGCATTGCCATATTCACTATGACCGTGTCGTAAGCTTGCAGCGTAGCGCCAATCCATCTGCAGCGCTCGCGCCAGCTCAGCAGCTTGATCGACATGACCGCTTCGCGACATATATCGATCCACCTCTTGTAGCGCAACGACATCGGGATAGGACTGAGCAATGACGGCAATGACTCGCTCCAGATCAATCCGCTCATCCAAACCTAGCGCATGCCTAATGTTGAAGGTCATGAATTTCAATATTTGCACACAGCCTTTCACTGAGAGGTATAAATCGTTTATGATATAAAGGGAACTTAACACTACCTAATTAATGAAACGGGAGAACTTTATATGCTGCTCATGCAAGCGTCCGGGCTATCCAAAAGCTACGGGGTCACCACCATACTATCGAATATATCTATTCAAATCCAGGAGCGCGAGCGTATTGGTCTCGTCGGTGTGAACGGTGCGGGCAAGTCGACGCTGCTGCAGATTCTAGCTGGCGAGGCAAGCTATGATAGCGGCTCCATCAGTAAGTCGAAGGAAACGCGCGTCGGTTATCTGGCACAGAATAGCGGTCTGCAGACACATGAAACGATTGGTCGAGAGATGATGTCCGTTTTTGCGCACCTAGTCGAGGCAGAACAAGAGCTGCGTCAGCTTGAGCATGATATGGCAGATCCCGAGATTATCGGTAATGAGAAGCGTTACCAGGACACGTTGGAGCGTTACGCTACGCGGAGTGAATGGTTCCGTGAGCAAGGCGGCTACGAGATGGAAGCGAAGATCCGTGGTATTCTTCATGGTATGGGATTCGGCGAATTTGCTCAGGATACACCGATTCATACATTGAGCGGCGGGCAGAAAACCCGCCTAGCTCTTGCTCGCATGTTACTTCAAGAGCCCGACCTGCTCCTACTGGATGAACCGACGAACCATCTCGATATTCCAACGCTCACTTGGCTGGAAGCTCATCTAAGATCCTATGCAGGTGCAGTATTAGTCGTCTCACATGACCGCTATTTCCTGGACGCTATTGTCGATGCAATTGTGGAGATCGAGCGTTCGGCAGCGAAGCGTTACCATGGGAATTACAGTAAATTTATCGAGCAGAAAGCGCTCGATATGGAGCAGCAGGCTCGGATGTTCGACAAGCAGCAAGGCGAGATTGCCAAGCTCGAGGATTTTGTTAACCGCAACTTAGCTAGAGCCTCCACCACGAAACGAGCTCAAAGTCGCCGTAATACCTTAGAGAAGATGGATCGCTTGGATAAACCTCAAGGGGATCTGAAGCGTGCTTATTTTCAATTCGAGATCGAACGTCCAACCGGTAAAGAAGTGCTCAGAGTAGATGGACTAACCTATGGATTCACTCCCGAGAAGCCATTGTTCAAGGATATATCCATGTATCTTCGCCGTGGGGAATCCATCGCCATGATCGGCCCGAATGGGACAGGGAAGACCACATTGTTAAAGACATTAACAGGTGAATTGACTCCCGATCGGGGTATCCTCGAATGGGGGGCCAACGTGAAGTTCGGTTACTACGATCAGGAGCAATCTGGACTCACCCCGACGAATACGGTATTAGGTGAGTTGTGGGATGCCTTTCCTCATATCGAAGAAGCTCGAATCCGCACCGTATTAGGTAACTTCCTATTCAGCGGCGATGATGTGAAGAAGAAGATATCCTCACTCAGCGGTGGCGAGAAAGCTCGAGTTTCCCTAGCGAAGCTCATGCTGCTGAAAGCCAACGTGCTGATTCTTGACGAACCGACCAACCACCTCGATCTATATAGCAAGGAAGTGCTGGAGGCCTCTCTATTGGAATATGAAGGAACTCTAATATTTATATCGCATGATCGTTATTTTTTGAATAAAATTGCCGAGCGAATGATGGAGCTATCACCGCAGGGTGTCGAATATTTCCTGGGAAATTACGATGATTACGTAGAAAAGAAGCGTGAGCATGTCGAAGATCTAGCCGAGAAGAACCGAATTGCCGCAGCTGGCAATATCGCTGTCGCCTCGAATGCCGCCGAAACGCGAAATGTCGTCCCTGTCTATGAAGCTGACAAACAGGCTAAGCGCGAGGAGCGCAGCAAACAGCGAAAGCTGGAGCAGCTAGAGCAATCCATCTCTACATTAGAGAGCGAGATCGCTGAGCTGGAGAACCGTATGGCCGCACCAGACGTGCTGCATGATTATATGATGCTAAGAGATATTCAGCAGCAAACAGAACGCACTCGTGCCGAACTGGATCAAGCTTATGCGGAATGGGAAGTTCTATCTGAATAGTCCATAGGAGTCTGTCCGAAGGAATAAAGTCTGCAGAGAATACTGTTCATCGGATAGTCTCCTGTTCTGGGGCTCCTAGCTCTTGTAGTCGAATTAGCAGCATCGGTATCGCAACGAACACCATCATCGTAGCTGCAGCTACGATACCCGAGTCGTTAACGAGCAATGCAACAATCGCACCTGTAGCAATAGCCGACAGCCCATGCATGAGAGGGCCGTGGGCTTCCTGCCATCTTCGGAATAAACCCGCTGGTTTCATGAGTAGGACAGCCATCACGAGCATGCTTGCGAGTAGAGCCTTCGACCATACCGAGACACCTATCAGGTGTATGTTCATCATAAGCTTACGCCAGATAATCCCCCCGATCAGGTCGAAGTGACCTGCGAACAGCTGATCCATCGCTCGTCCGATGTGGCTGCCAGTTCCATTAGATGCACGATTTCCTCCATTCAATACCCATAGCCCCAGAAGTGCGATACTAACAAAAATCATGCTCCACAGCAGCAGCTTCCCCCAGTGGAGCTGTAGCTGCATACGCTTACTGAACAAACGAAGCCAGGCTATGCCGAAAACAGCTCCTGCTGTAATCGCCCCACCCGCATTCGTCCCCCAGGCAGGCGATGCCATGTAGAAGAGAATCCCCGCGAACAGTAACGCTGAACCGATAACCGCAATCTTTTTACCTCGAGAAAAATGCATAATCCCTGCAACCCCCAATGTCGCCGCGCCAATCCATACCCCCATATACTCATTGCCAACGCCATAGTACCTTGCGCCAATCA
>JBBDTA010000085.1:0-6073 GCA_040904605.1 Paenibacillaceae bacterium | reverse complement strand
CCATCTCTTAATTCAACCGCTTCGAATGCACCTGTTGATGCTCCTGATGGAACAATGGCACGTCCAATATAGCCGGATTCTAGGTAAACCTCTACTTCAACAGTTGGGTTACCACGGGAATCCAGTACCTCTCTTGCGTATACGTTAGAAATAATTGTCATTGCGGTGAACTCTCCTTTTGATATGGTGATGTGTGGTGATTATTCATTCCATGGTTCTTAAGCTGATAAGTTACAATATGGAACGACCGGTCATCTCATCCGGCTGTGACAGCCCCAGCAAGTGTAATATCGTTGGTGCGACATCGGCTAGAATGCCATCGTTTCTTAGTTTACCATGATTAGTTGTAACAATAAATGGTACCGGATTAATCGTATGTGCGGTATGCGGACGATCTGCTGCATCACGAACTAATTCGGCATTACCATGGTCCGCCATGATGATCGCCACTCCGCCTTTCGACAGTACTGCCTCCACTACTAAACCGAGACATTCATCCGTAGCTTCAACAGCTTTGATCGTTGGTGCAAGCATTCCACTGTGACCGACCATATCTGGATTGGCGAAATTCAGGATAATGAGATCATGCTTCTCCGCTTTAATCTCATTGACCGTAGAAGCAGCCAATTCATAGGCACTCATCTCCGGCTGCAAATCGTATGTAGCAACCTTAGGTGAATTAATCAGGATTCGGGTTTCACCCGGTAAAGGGACATCACGACCACCACTGAAGAAGAAGGTGACGTGAGGATATTTCTCGGTCTCTGCCGTTCGGAGCTGAGTTAAGCCTTGCTTGGATACGACATCCCCTAGCGTATTATCCAAATTGTTGGATTTGTAAGCGACATAACCATCTACCGTTTCACTGAATAGGGTTAAGCAGACATAGTGCAGATTGTGGGGACGCTTAGGACCACGATCAAATCCTTGGAAATCCTCACTCATATATACTTGGGACAGCTGAATAGCACGGTCAGGGCGGAAATTGAAGAAAATAACCGCGTCTTCCGACTCCACTAATGCGTTTGGCTCTCCATCTTTATCGACAATAACCGTAGGCAGTACGAATTCATCGTACAAGGATGTCGCATAGGAATCGCTGATCGCACGGACAGGATCTGAATACTTCGGACCTTCACCATAGACCATTGCCCGATAAGACTTCTCAACCCGTTCCCAACGCTTGTCGCGATCCATGGCGTAATAACGACCCTGAACGGTAGCAAGCTTACCTACACCTAGCTCTTTGATCTTATTCACCAAGTCTTGCATATAACCTTTGGCGCTGTCGGGGGAGACATCACGACCATCGAGAAAAGCATGGACATAAACGTCCTCTAGACCCTCCTGCTTAGCTAGCTCCAGCAGAGCGAATAGATGTGAGATATGGCTATGAACGCCGCCATCCGATAACAAACCGTACAGATGTAGCTTCTTACCGTTCGATTTAGCATAGCGAACAGCCGCAAGAAGTGTCTCGTTCGCATAGAAATCGCCATCTCGAATCGACTTGGATATTCTCGTTAATTCTTGATATACGATACGGCCTGCTCCAATATTCAGATGACCCACTTCGGAGTTACCCATCTGACCTTCTGGAAGACCAACCGCTTCACCACAAGCGGTGACAGTTGTATGCGGATATGTTGCCCAATATCGGTCGAAGTTAGGCTTCCTTGCCTGTGATACCGCATTGCCCTGCGAGTCTGCTCGCAGTCCGAATCCGTCCAATATGATCAATGCTACCGGTTTCGGTCTTTGCGTCTCCATATTACTGTGCCCCTTCCACCAGCTGGATATAAGAAGCAGCCTCTAAGCTAGCTCCTCCGACCAATGCTCCATCTATATCTGACTGCTGCATATATTCACGAATGTTGCCTGGTTTTACACTACCGCCATATTGAATGCATACCTTCTGTGCAGTTGACACATCATATAGCTCCGCAACAACACTGCGAATGTAGCTGATTACTTCATTGGCATCTTCAGCAGTCGACGATTTACCTGTACCAATGGCCCAGATCGGCTCATAGGCGATCACAACCTGTGCAGCCTGTCCAGCTGACAAGCCTTGGAATAAAGCTTTAGTTTGTCCCAAGCATACATTCTTAGTTAAATCCGCTTCGCGTTCTTCTAGCTTCTCGCCAACACAGACAATAGGAACAAGATCATGCTTGAATGCGGCGTGAACCTTCTTGTTGACGGTCTCATCTGTCTCTGCATAATAAGCTCTTCGTTCGGAATGCCCAATAATGACGTAATCCACACCAAGATCCTTCAGCATAACACCGCTGATTTCCCCTGTGTAAGCACCGTTGTCCTCCCAGTGGAGATTCTGTGCGCCTATCTTCAATGATGTACCCTTCACAGCCTCTACCAATGCAGGAAGCACGGTATAAGGTGCACAAATCACACTAACTACACCAGCTACCTCAGCAGATGCCTTCACAGCTTGAACAAATTGAAGTGATTCAGCTACGGTTTTGAACATTTTCCAGTTACCAGCAATGACCGGTGTTCTCATGAAATTCACTCCTTAAAAGTTTTTGATGACTGTGCAAGCAGTCGATAAAACTACTTCGGAAGCAGTTACTTATCGTTAAGTGCTACAACACCTGGTAATGCCTTACCTTCCATAAATTCCAAAGAAGCTCCGCCGCCTGTCGACATATGATCCATACGATCGGCCAGATGGAACTTTTCAACGGCTGCTGCGGAATCGCCTCCGCCAATAATCGTGTAGCCTGCAGTCTCCGCACATGCAACAGCAACAGCTTTGGTTCCTTCAGCAAAAGAATTCAACTCGAACACACCCATAGGTCCATTCCAGACAATGAGCTTCGATTCCTTAACAACCTTAGCGTAGATCTCTTGTGTCTTAGGTCCAATATCGAGACCTTCCCAGTCGGAGGGAATACTGTCTATGCTTACCGTCTGCTTATTCGCGGATTCATTGAAATCATCAGCAACAACAACATCAACTGGCAGTAAGAATTGAACGCCCTTTGCCTTCGCTTTATCGAGAAAGCTCTTGGCCAACTCTATCTTGCTATCATCAACAAGTGATTTGCCGATCTCATAGCCCTGTGCTTTTAAGAATGTATAGGAAAGTCCACCACCAATAATGATGTTATCTGCAAGCTCAATCAGGTTCTCAATAACCGCAATCTTATCCTTAACCTTCGCGCCACCCACAATAGCTGTGAATGGACGGTCTGGATTCGTTAATGCTTTACCAAGCACCGAAAGCTCCTTCTCCATCAGCAAGCCAGATACGGCTGGCAAGTGATGAGCGATACCTTCTGTAGAGGCATGAGCACGGTGTGCTGCGCCGAAGGCATCATTGACATACACCTCTGCTAACTCTGCAAAAGATTGGGCTAACTGCGCATCATTCTTCTCCTCGCCAGGATAGAAGCGAACATTCTCCAACAACAGAACATCGCCGTTCTTTAATTGCTCCACCTGCGATTTGACCGCGCCGCCAATAGACTCATCTGCTTTTACAACGGGCTTGCCTAGAATTTCCGCTAGTCTTACAGCAGCTGGAGTCAAGCGCAGTTCTTCTACAACTTGACCGTTCGGACGCCCAAGATGGCTGGCTAGAATAACCTTAGCGCCCTTGTCGATCAGATATTGGATCGTAGGCAGCGTTTCGCGGATTCTCGTATCGTCGGTAATCTTACCTTTCTCCAAGGGAACATTAAAGTCTACTCGCACGAACACTTTCTTGCCAGCAACATCGATATCACGAACACTCTTTTTCATGGGGGGCCTCCTAAAAGTTTTGTCGAACTATTTATGTTGCTTCGTAAACTTACTACAACAAAACTACATCATAATCATAAGCATAAGCTAGTTAGCTTTCATACATACTTTATTACATTGGGAAGAGGAGAATTGCTTCTCCTCTAGGGTACACTATGATATGCAGTTTATTAAAGACCTTTTTTAGCGATATAACTAACCAAATCCACAACGCGGTTGGAGTAACCCCACTCATTGTCATACCATGAAACAACCTTCACCATATTGTCGCCGACAACCATCGTGGATAGCGCATCAATGGTTGATGATGCTGGATTTCCATTATAGTCACTTGATACGAGCGGCTCTGTCGAGTAGTTCAGAATGCCTTTCATCTTGCCATTAGCCGCATCCTTGAAAGCATTGTTCACTTCATCAACCGTTACGCTCTGGCGTAATTCAACTACAAGATCCGTTACCGATACGTTAGGTGTTGGTACACGGAAAGCCATGCCGTTCAATTTGCCTTTCAATTCAGGTAGAACGAGTGAAACAGCTTTTGCAGCACCAGTGGATGAAGGGATGATATTCTCAGCAGCAGCACGCGCGCGGCGAGCATCCTTATGTGGTAAATCTAATACAGATTGATCGTTCGTGTAAGAGTGAATGGTGCTCATCATCCCTTTGACGATTCCGAATTTATCATTCAATACCTTGGCAAAAGGTGCAAGACAGTTCGTTGTACATGAAGCATTAGAAATAATAGTATGAGTAGCAGGATCATATTTATCTTCATTCACACCAAGAACAATGGTGATATCTTCATTCGAAGCAGGTGCAGAGATAATAACCTTCTTAGCTCCACCCTTCAGATGCAACTCAGCTTTAGCTTTATCTGTGAATATACCCGTGGATTCAATAACGATTTCAGCGCCGTATTGACCCCAAGGCAGGTTAGCAGGATCACGCTCAGCGAATACCTTAACGGAAACACCATTTACGATAAGCTCACCTTCACCAACTTCAACCCTCGCGTTCAATCTTCCATGAGTTGTATCATAACGAAGCAAGTGAGCAAGCATTTTAACATCTGTCAAATCATTGATGGCAACAATCTCAACCTCTGGGTTGTTAAGCGCCGCGCGGAATACATTACGTCCAATCCGTCCAAATCCATTAATCCCTACTTTTACCATTGTGTGTTCCTCCTATAAGTTTTTGATGTCTATTACCCTATATCTAAAAAGATTTCTCGCACTACCCGCAAAATACGGATGCGATAGTATCCTCAAGAATCGATCTTACTCCGCAAGAATCACTTTGGCTGCAGCTTCATCAGTAACTAATATATCCTCATGCCCAAATCTCATAATTGCGGCAATCGCTTCACCTTTACTGCGTCCGCCTGCGACCGCAATGACGGTGTCCGTCTGCTGGATATCCTCAAGACGTAGCCCGACAGTGTGCATCTTATGTACCACGTCACCTTCACGATTGAAGTAATAGCCGAAGGCTTCTGCTAGAGCGCCATCCTTCTTTAAATCATCAATCGTTGACTCACCTAGCTTTCGTCTCTGGGCCATGCGAACAGCATCCCCGATTCCATGAATAACAATCCGGGCTTGACGAATAGCTGTAACGATTTCTTTCACATTCGGCTCGTGAATGAGCGATTGATACGCATCCTCACTAAGAAAATCAGGAACATGTAATAACCGATATTGTCCACCTATCTTCTTCGCCATTGCCGATGCAATCGTGTTCGCTTGAAATTCTACACTTTCTCCTAACCCACCACGAGCAGGAACGAAGCATATTCCTTTCAGCTGTGTAGTCGCATTCAACCCATTGGCGACCTCCGCCATCGTAGACCCACCTGTTACAGCAACAATATCATCCTTAGCCACAACCTTACGCAGTGCATTAGCACCAGCCCGACCCAATTCCTTCTTCGCGAAGGGAGAGATGTCTGAATCCCCAGGAACTACAGTTACACTCGTCAGGCCGAATCGTTGGCACAGCTGAGACTCCATTTCGCTTAGACCGAACAAATCCTTCACCATTAGCTCCATGGACGTCAGAAGCTCTTCTCCTGCGGAGCTAATCGTCATCCCATTGCTATCGATTCTTAGCAGACCTTGCTCCTTCAGAAAATCCGTTTCAGCACGGAGCACACGTTCGCTCATATCTAGCGAGGCTGCTAACGTTCTTCTTCCCGCAGTTCCCATGAGCAAGATGTGATTAAGGACGGTATAGCGTTTTTTCAATTGGTCGATTAGATCGGGAATGAGCTGCTTCTGAATGTTTAATACTTCCCTCATCTTCT
>JBBDTA010000084.1:0-6099 GCA_040904605.1 Paenibacillaceae bacterium | reverse complement strand
CGCGGATGGTTTTCCGCGGTTACTCCCTCCTGAGCTAAGTGCATAATCAGTAAATTGTATGTTTGAGAGATCGCTGGGAACGGTTTCCCTTATGAGATCAATCGTGGTACATTTTATTTATTCTAAAGATAGTCGAATTGTATTATTTGTGAAAGGGGCGAGAAATCATGAATTGGATGGGCAACTTGCAGCACTTTGGACGAGCGTTGATGCTTCCAATGATTGCTCTTCCAGCTGCATCCATATTCCTAAGCTTGGCGAATCTCCCATGGGATGCACTAGGCTTTGAGGGATTTGATGATATATTGCGGCTTGGTGGGAATACCATATTCACTTTCCTGCCAATCATCTTCGCCATCGGTGTCGCTCTGGGATTAACAGAGAATGCAGGGATGGCGGGAATGTCGTCCTTGTTAGCTTATTTTCTATGTACTCAGGTCACACAAAATTACTTAGGCAATGACTTCCAAATTAATGTAACTGGAGGTATCTTAATTGGCATAGCCTCGGCCTGGTCATTCCATAGATTCAAAACGATTGAGTTCCCGGAATATATCCAATTTTTCGGAGGATCTAGGTTCGTTCCACTATTCATGAGCTTCGCTTCTCTGGTGTTCTCTTATATATTCATTCATGTTGGTCCTTGGATGAGTCGAAGCTTGACGATGCTCTCTACATTATTGCTCGACATGGGCGGCTTCGGAGTCTTTCTCTATGGAATGGTACATCGACTCCTTGTTCCCTCAGGTCTTCATCATATCCTGAATAATGTATTCTGGTTTCAAGTTGGAGACTTTGAGAGGTCAGATGGCATCGTTGTTCATGGCGATTTACCGCGATACTTTGCTGGAGATCCTACAGCAGGTATCTATATGGCAGGCTTATATCCGACGATGATGTTTGCACTTCCGGCTATTGCCTTTGCCATCATCCATGAAGCGCGAGAGGATCTGAAGCCGAAGGTTAAGGCGACCTTCGTAACTGCCGCTTTAGCTTGTTTTTTTACGGGTGTAACTGAGCCCATTGAATTTGCTTTCTTATTCGTAGCTCCAGTGTTATTCATCATTCATGCAGCATTATCTGGTTTATCAATGCTCATTGTGTATTTGTTAGATATTCAACATGGATTCTCGTTCTCAGCAGGAGCGATCGATTTTGTGATCAATTTACACTTGTCCCACAATGGATGGTTAATTATACCGATTGGCCTTATTTATGGATTCGTCTACTATGTGGTATTCCGTTGGGCTATTCGAAAATTTGATCTAGCTACACCTGGAAGAGAAGATGGTTCACCTCTGGATGAAGGGGCTGGGGACATTCCCTATCGTTCACCACTTATACTCGAAGCGATTGGCGGCAAGCATAATGTAGTCAAGATGGAAGCTTGTATAACTCGTCTTAGATTGGACCTCCGTAATGATAAGAAGATGGACATTACTGCACTTAAGCATCTAGGGGCGGTTGGAGTCATTCGTCTTGGTGGTGGTCATGTACAAGTCGTATTCGGGACGCTATCTGAATTAATACGCGAAGAAATTATGAAGCTGCTTCGCAAGGATGTGCTGACGGTGCTGTTCCATGCACCCATGCAGGGACTTATGATACCACTTAAAGATGTGCCTGATCCGATATTCTCTGGGAGAATGGTGGGAGATGGTGTAGCCTTCCTGCCAGACCGTGGAGAGGTTGCAGCCCCTGTAGCGGGTATTGTTGTACATATCTATCCCACGAAGCATGCAATCGGAATACGAACTAAAGAAGGTGTGGAGATTCTGCTTCACATTGGGATTGACACTTCTCATCTCCAAGGCAAATGGTTCGAGTGTCTGGTGAACGAAGGAGATCATGTAGAACCTGGTCAGATACTCTTACGATTTAATCTCAAGAAGGTCAAGCAGCATAGTAAATCTCTGGCTTCTCCAATGGTGATTACCAATGCGGAAATTGTAAAATCATGGAGCTTCGCTCCATTCAAAGCTGTGAAAATTGGTCAAGCATCTGTGATGTCAGTCGTATTGAAAGAGAAAGGGGTGAAATCAGATGGGGAAACAACAAACGGTTAAAGGCATAGGCGCTTCACCAGGAGTTGCCATTGGTAATGCATTCGTACTACCAAGCTGGGAGTGGGATATACCGGACAAAGATATCGATGTAACTCAACTTACCAGCGAATTCGAACGTTTATATCAAGGAATAAACCAATCCAAGCATGAGATCGAAGGTATGAAGCGTGAGATGACCACCGTTGTAGGTGAAGAGACTTCCGCTATCTTCGATGCACATTTAGCTATATTAGAAGACCCTGAATTTATGAAGGAAGTGCAAGGCATCATCGAACGTCAATATAAAGCCGCTGAAGTGGCTGTGAAGGAGGTCATTGATCATTTCACATCGATGTTTGATTTAATTGAAGATGAATATATGAAAGAGCGGCGCACGGATATTAAAGATGTAGGCAATCGATTGCTTCAGCATCTATTGGGAGCACCTGATATCACTTTACCTCAAGATAATCAACCGTTTATTCTAGTGGCTAAGGAACTATCTCCTTCACAGTTAGCTCATCTAAATCCCGACCATGTTCTAGGTATTGCAACATTGGTTGGTGGTAAGAACTCTCATGCTGCGATTATGGCAAGGTCAATGGGAATTCCATTCGTTATTAGTCTAGAAGATAAGCTGCTTGCTCCAATTCTTACAGGTGACAAGCTCATCATTGACGGAGACCAAGGTGTTGTTTATATTGATCCTACCCCTTCACTTAAAGATGAATATCGTGAAAGACAGCATCAAATTCTCATGAATCGTCTTAAGTTACTTGAGCAAGCACAATCCCCCTCGATTACGAAGGATGGACTAACCGTTAGCTTGAATGCCAATATTAATTCGGAGAAGGAATTAGAGCTTGCCCTAAGGAATGGTGCCGAGGGTGTTGGATTATTCCGAACAGAGTTTCTATATATGTACCGTTCTTCTTTTCCCGACGAAGAGCAACAATTTACGGTATATCGTAATGTAGCAGAAATGATGGGGGATCGTCCCATTGTTATACGTACATTGGATATTGGTGGGGATAAGCATCTAGATTACTATACGTTCCCTGTAGAGGATAATCCATTCTTGGGCTATCGGGCGATTCGATTCTCATTAGACCGCCATGATATATTCAGGACACAGCTTAAAGCGATTCTGCGGGCTAGTCAGTATGGCAATATTAAAATAATGTATCCAATGATCTCTTCGATGGAAGAGCTGCATGAAGCCAATCTGTTACTCCAGGAAGCTAAGCTTGAGCTTCGTAGAGAAGGGTTGTCCTATAGAGATGATATTCAAGTTGGTATCATGATTGAAGTTCCTGCTGCTGTTATGATTGCAGATTGGTTAGCTCAAGAGGTTGACTTTTTCAGTATTGGTACGAATGATCTCATTCAATATGTACTTGCAGTTGATCGAATGAATGATAATATTGCATATTTATATGATCCATTTCACCCCGCAATTATTCGCATGCTTCAGCTGACGGTAGAGGCCGCTGAACGGAATGGGATCGCTGTTAGTGTATGCGGTGAGATTGCTGGTGATCCTGAAGCCTTGCCTATGTTATTAGGATTGGGACTCCGCGATTTCAGTATGTCTGCTCATTCGGTACTCGACGTTAAGAATCGTCTGCTTTCACTGAAGGTAGCTGAATGCCGCTCGCTATTAAAGAGTATATTAACCTGCAAGACTGGGGAAGAAATACGTGTACTCATGGATAAAAGTAATATATAAAATAATATTCAAAAACTTTAAGGAGGTTCTTCTATATGTACTTACACGGCAAACCGATTCTGGCTTTTACGGATGACGATTTTGAAGACTTGGAGATGTGGGGTGCAATTTGGGTCGATGAAGAGGTGGTTGTTGATCGGAATATTGTTTCGGGTAGACGTCCTCCTGACTTGCCAGCCTTCACGCTTGCCTTCGTGAAACTATTGGCGGAACAAGCTTGAGACTAAATAGAGGATATCGTTGGTTGCCTGCTCTGGGTTGGATGATGGTGATCTTTGGGTTATCCCATCAGACAGGGAGTGATCTAAATTCCTATCTACCTTGGGTTCAACGTTGGTTGCCCTGGCTGAATAGCTTTGATGTTGGTCACTTTGTCTCTTATTTCATCTTAGCATGTTTGATCTGGTGGGCGATGGCGAGCCAGCGTCTGATGGTGTCCTTCATTGTAGTGCTGATTTGTATGCTATACGGAATAACGGATGAGTATCATCAGTCATTTATTGCAGGTCGATCACCCGATCTAATAGATCTTCGCAATGACACGATTGGTGCTCTGTTGGCGATGGTAGTTGTAAGAGCACCTTTTATAAGCAATCGATTGTTCCACTAGACAAAACCCATTATCTACTAGTATGACTTGAAAAGGATAATCCTCACTCATCTCGAATTATACATTAATCGAGGCTAATGTATAGTTTGAGGGAGTGGGTTCGTTGTTTAAGAAATGTAACTGTGGTCAGCCGATGGATATACGACTTAGAACCGTTATTTATTCCAAGACTGTTGAGATTGACAATGTTCCGATCTACACTTGTGCCAAATGCTTTCACACAGAAATCCTTACAGGGGTTAAGTCTGATTTGGCTCAACTTATTAGCCAGCTTGGCGGTCAACCTCATATACAGAAAATCAATTTTCATGAATTAAATGAATGGGCGTTTCTCATCTCGAAAGCTACAGATTTAGAACTGGTTCATAAACCTATACAATCAATCGTTGGCGAGAGAATTGATCAACTGTTGGATTTATTACTCTTAGCCAGATCGTTGCATGATGTACGTTGGGAGAACGACTTAGTCGGCAGATTGACACAAATTACTAAGTCGGTATTAATAACTTAATGAAATCTAAGCGAAAATCTTGAGGGATTTTTGCTTTTTTTTTTGAATATTAAAGGGTTACATTTGCGAAATTTGTTAAATTACAGTATCATAATTTATTATGTTGATACTGGGGAGAATTCACTGTGACTGTAACCATTTATGATGTAGCAAGGGAAGCAAGTGTTTCGATGGCAACCGTTTCTCGTGTCGTCAATAACAATCCGAATGTGAAGCCGCAAACTCGTAAGAAGGTATTCGAAGCCATTGAACGACTTGGATACCGTCCGAATGCTGTAGCCAGAGGATTAGCTAGTAAGAAGACAACGACTGTCGGGGTGGTGATTCCCGATATTTCGAATGCGATTTTTGCAGAAGTGGCGCGAGGCATTGAAGATATAGCGAATATGTATCACTATAATATCATTCTCTGTAATGCTGACAAGAAGAAGGATAAAGAAATCCGAGTCATTAATACACTGCTTGAGAAGCAGGTAGACGGCTTACTCTTCATGGGCGGTGCAGTTACAGAAGATCATATTCAAGCCTTCAAAACTTCATCAGTTCCGATCGTTTTATGTGCGACCACCGATGAAACAGATACTTACCCATCCGTCGATATTGATCATATCGCAGCCGCAGAAGAGGCAGTAAACACTTTAATCCAGAATGGACACCGTCATATAGCTATGATAAGTGGAACATTACAGGATCCTTCGAATGGATTTGCCCGTTATCAAGGCTATAAGAATGCACTCAAGAAGGCAGGTATTCCATTCAACGAGGATTTGGTCCGTATTGGTAATTATCGATATGAGTCTGGTTTAGAGGTTGCACAGTATTTTCTTGAACTGCAGGACAAGCCGTCAGCGATATTCGCCGCGAATGATGAGATGGCAATCGGTGCCATCCACGCCATTCAGGATAAAGGGCTAAGAGTGCCAGAGGATGTTTCTGTCATCAGTGTAGATAATGTTCGTATGGCTTCGATGGTTCGTCCACTTCTAAGCACTGTCGCTCAACCCATGTATGATATTGGAGCTGTCTCAATGCGGCTGTTAACTAAATTAATGAAAAAAGAATCCATAACGAATTCAAGAGTGATTCTACCTCATGAAGTCATTCTAAGACAATCGGTGGCTCATATATAATGAGCCGCTTTTTTTTTGTCAGAAAACCTAATAAAGGAGCAAGATAGATGAGATATACGAAAATCGGGATCATT
>JBBDTA010000083.1:24746-34549 GCA_040904605.1 Paenibacillaceae bacterium | reverse complement strand
CTCCTTCTATTAAAATTCTAGCCCGGATTCACGGGCAGCATCTGCCAACGCCTGTACTCTACCGTGGTACAAATAGCCACCGCGATCAAATACAACATTGTTAATACCTTTAGCTTTTGCACGTTCAGCAATTAATGCACCAACTTTACGAGCAGCTTCTACACTGCCACCGTTGCCTACATCCGCTTTAAGATCTTTATCTAAAGTTGATGCAGCTACGATTGTAACTCCGTTGGTATCATCTATAATTTGAGCATACATATGCTTGGAAGAACGGAAGATATTGAGTCTCGGACGGCTGATTGTACCGTTGATTTTCTTACGCACACGAAGGTGACGTTTCACTCTAGCTTTGTTCTTATCAGCTTTCTTAATCATGCCATGTTCTCTCCTTTCAAATAGCTTTGGTTAGCCTGGTCTTATTACTTCTTCTTACCAGCTTTACCTTCCTTACGGAGAATACGTTCGCCTTCATACTTGATACCTTTACCTTTATATGGCTCTGGCTCACGTACTGAACGAATTTTTGCTGCTGTAGCACCTACTAATTCTTTATCAATACCTTTGATGATGATCTTGGTATTCGTAGGACATTCAAATTCAATGTTACCTTCTGGTGAAAATTCGACTGGATGGGAGTAACCCACATTCAGAACAACTTTATCTCCAGCTTTGTTAGCACGGTAACCAACACCGACTAATTCCAACGTTTTTGCAAAACCATCTGTAACCCCACTCACCATATTAGCAATTACGCTACGAGTAGTTCCGTGCAAGGAACGATGTAATTTATTGTCACTAGGACGCTCAACAGTAATCACGTTAGCTTCAACAGATATTTGCATATCCTTGTGTAGAGTACGGCTAAGTGTGCCTTTCGGTCCTTTTACAGTAATTCCATTATTGTTATTGTCCAAGTTAATATCTACGCCTGCTGGCACTTGGATCGGTTTACGTCCGATACGAGACATGGTGCACCTCCATTCTTAACATTCTAAATCTCTTTACTTACATGATTACCAAACGTAGCAGACAACTTCGCCACCGGATTTAGCTTGACGAGCTTCTTTATCTGTCATAACGCCTTTGGATGTGGAGATCACAGCGATACCTAGGCCGCCTAGAACTCTAGGAACCTCTGTTGACTTCGTGTACACACGAAGACCAGGCTTGCTTATGCGCTTCAAACCAGAGATGACACGTTCATTGTTAGGGCCATATTTTAGAAATATACGGATAATCCCTTGTTTGTTATCCTCAATATATTCAGCGTCACGAATGAAGCCCTCACGTTTCAAGATTTCTGCTAATTCCTTCTTGATTGTAGAAGACGGCATTTCAACGGTTTCGTGGCGAACCACGTTAGCATTACGTATACGAGTCAACATATCTGCAATCGGATCTGACATTACCATACTCAAGAACCTCCTTCCCAGAACGGGTAGTTTACCAGCTAGCTTTTCTCACACCAGGAATCTGGCCTGCATGTGCTAATTCACGGAAACAAATTCTACAAATTTTGAATTTGCGCAATACTGAGTGCGGACGGCCGCATCGTTCACAGCGTGTGTATGCCTGAACTTTGAACTTGGGTGCACTCTGTTGTTTGATTTTCATCGAGGTTTTCGCCACTTCTTATTAACACCTCCGATTTATTGCGGATTATCTTACGCTTTAGTGAATGGCATACCGAGTTGAGCAAGCAATTCGCGTGATTCTTCATCACTATGGGCAGTAGTTACAATAACGATATCCATACCGCGAGTTTTATCTACTTTGTCATACTCAATTTCCGGGAAGATCAATTGCTCTTTAATGCCTAATGTATAGTTACCACGTCCGTCAAATGCTTTGGAGGACACACCTTGAAAGTCTCGTACGCGCGGTAATGCCACGTTGAACAATTTATCAAGGAAATAATACATACGCTCACCACGAAGTGTTACCTTAACACCGATCGGTAGATCCTCACGAAGCTTAAAGCCTGCGATAGATTTCTTCGAACGAGTAACAACGGGCTTCTGACCAGCAATGATCTGCATGTCTTGAACCGCTGCATCCAACACTTTGGAGTTAGATACCGCTTCACCTACACCCATGTTGATAACTACTTTTTCTATCTTCGGCACTTGCATAACCGATGTATAGTTGAATTTCTGCATTAAAGCAGGAGTTATTTCATTGAGAAATCGTTCTTTCATTCTTGCTGCCATGGTTCATATGCCTCCTTTCCGCTCATATCAATTAATCTAAGGCTTCTCCGGATTTGGCAATTCGGATTTTCTTGCCGTTGTCCAATACCTTGTTACCAACGCGAGTTGGTTTACCGCTTTTCGGATCAACCGGCATAACATTGGAAACGTGAAGCGGTGCTTCTTGATTCAAAATTCCGCCCTGTGGATTTGCTTGTGTAGGCTTAGCATGCTTCTTCACCATGTTAACACCCTCTACCAATACGCGATTCTCACGCGGATATGCAGCAATTACACGGCCTTTCTTGCCTTTATCCTTGCCGGTAATAACGATTACCGTATCATCTTTTTTCACATTAAGTTTATTATTGTGAGATTCTTTGATTTTTTTCAATCTAGGCACTTCGTTCCACCTCTTTTCACATTAACTGGCCTTATCGTTTAGATAACTTCTGGTGCAAGGGAGACAATCTTCATATAATCACGATCACGTAGTTCACGAGCAACAGGTCCGAAGATCCGTGTGCCTCGTGGAGATCTATCATCCTTTACAAGCACCGCTGCATTCTCATCAAAAGTAATGTAAGAACCATCCTTACGACGAGTCGAACGTCTTGTGCGAACGATAACCGCTTTAACTACATCACCTTTTTTGACAACGCCGCCTGGTGTTGCGACTTTTACGGAACAGATAATTAAATCCCCAATATATCCAACACGGCGTCCTGTACCTCCGAGCACACGAATGCACATTAGCTCTTTGGCTCCGGAATTATCGGCAGCTTTCAGTCGTGTAAATGGTTGAATCATTCTTGATTCCCTCCTTCCGGTTTAACCTAACTTGAAAATCACGAATAACTAGATTATTACTGCTACTTCAACGATCTCAACCAATCTCCAACATTTGTCCTTGGACAGTGGGCGCGTTTCGGTAATACGTACTATATCGCCGATTTTGGCTTGGTTGTTCTCATCGTGAGCTTTGAATTTCTTGGTGTACTTGATACGTTTATGATACAATTCGTGTTTCTTGTAGGTTTCTACAGCTACAACAACCGTTTTGTCCATTTTGTCGCTTACAACCTTACCAGTTTCTTCTCTGCGTTTATTGCGTTCGCTCATCGAATGCCCTCCTCTCTGGATAAGTTCTATATTGCTGCTTTGCGCAGTGGCTTCGTCCGTTAACACGGACTTTGCCATCGGCTGGTCGATCTCCGATCAACCCACGCCGACTCTAGATGACCCCAAGTTCCCGTTCACGAAGAACCGTACAGGCTCGGGCTATGTTTTTACGAATATCGCGAATTTGCGCTGGGTTATCCAATTGACCGGTAGCCAATTGAAAACGGAGGTTGAATAGCTCCTCTTTGAACCCATTGACCTTTTGTTCGATCTCAGCCGTGGTGAGGTTGCGAAACTCAAGAGCTTTCATTTGCTTCACCGCCCAATTCTTCTCTTTTCACAAACTTCGTTTTGATTGGGAGCTTATGTGCTGCCAGACGCATAGCTTCACGAGCAATTTCCTCGGGTACTCCTGCTAATTCAAAAAGAATTTTGCCTGGTTTAACAACAGCAACCCACTTTTCAACGTTACCTTTACCGCTACCCATCCGAACTTCAAGAGGTTTCTGAGTAACCGGTTTGGAAGGGAAAATCTTAATCCAAACTTTACCGCCACGTTTAATGTAACGGGTCATGGCAATACGAGCAGCCTCGATTTGGCGATTAGTAATCCATCCTGGCTCAACTGCTTTTAATCCGAATTCGCCAAAGGCTATTTCCGTGCCGCCTTTCGCTTGACCTTTCATATGACCGCGCATTTCTTTACGGTGTTTGACGCGTTTAGGCACCAACATGGTTTAATTGCCTCCTTCCAATTCCACTTCTGCTACTTCCGGTGTAGGTTTTTTCTTCGCAGGAGGAAGAACTTCTCCACGATAGATCCAAACTTTAACACCAATACGTCCATAAGTAGTGGCTGCTTCTGCAGTACCGTAATCAATATCCGCACGAAGTGTATGCAATGGAACCGTTCCTTCGCTATAGCCTTCGCTACGTGCGATTTCAGCCCCACCCAAACGACCACTAACTGCTGTTTTGATTCCCTTTGCGCCTGCGCGCATACTACGTTGAATAGCTTGCTTTAGAGCACGACGGAATGACACACGACGCTCCAATTGTTGTGCAATACTCTCAGCAACAAGAATAGCATCCAATTCAGCATTCTTGATTTCTGAAATATTGATGTGTACCTTCTTACCGTTCGACAACTCAGCAATATGGTTACGGATTACTTCCACTTCCGCACCAGCTTTACCGATTACCATACCAGGCTTAGCTGTTTGAATCGTGACGTTCACGCGATTTGCAGCACGTTCGATTTCAATATGGGAGCAAGCTGCATCTTTCAGCTTCGTTTTCAGGTATTGACGGATTTTAACGTCTTCCATTAATAATGTGCCGAAATCTTTGCCGGCGTACCATTTGGACTCCCAATCACGAATAATACCAATTCTCATGCCAACAGGGTTTACCTTTTGACCCACACGTAATCCCTCCTTATTTCTCAGATACCACTAATGTGATGTGGCTCGTACGTTTGTTAATTCTGCTTGCCCGTCCCATAGCGCGAGGGCGAAACCGTTTCATGATCGGACCTTCATTCACAAAGGCACTCTCAATCTTCAAGTTATTCGGATTTAATTGGTAGTTATGCTCCGCATTAGCTATGGCCGAATTTAATATCTTTTCTATGACAGGTGACGCTGCTCTTGGCGTATGACGAAGGATAGCAATGGCTTCTCCAACCTCTTTACCTCGAATCAAGTCAATAACCAGTCTAACTTTACGTGGTGCAATCCGCACATGATTAACGGAAGCTGTTGCAGTTGTTTGTTGCATGTGATTGGCCTCCTTTCAGGTCGAGATGTTCGCAATCGTGTTAATGATTAACGTCGTCCTGTTTTCTTCTCTTCATCGGTATGCCCTTTATACGTTCTAGTAGGGGCAAACTCACCTAATTTATGTCCAACCATATCTTCAGTTACATAAACTGGTACATGCTTACGTCCGTCATAAACGGCAAATGTATGTCCTACAAACTGTGGGAAAATGGTAGAGCGACGTGACCAGGTCTTAATGACCACTTTCTTGCTTCCTTCTACAAATGCATCTACTTTCTTCAATAAGTATGCATCGATAAATGGACCTTTTTTTAAGCTGCGTCCCATCTTTTGACCTCCGATCGTGAGAAAATGGTGTTACTATTTGAAGCGATATATCTATTTCGTGCGGCGACGCACAATGTATTTATCTGATGCTTTATTCTTTTTACGTGTTTTGTATCCAAGAGTTGGTTTACCCCATGGAGACAACGGCGATTTACGACCGATTGGAGCACGACCCTCACCACCACCATGCGGATGATCAACCGGGTTCATAACAACACCACGGACAGTTGGGCGTTTGCCTAACCAGCGTGAACGACCAGCTTTACCGATTTTGATCAACTCATGATCTTGGTTTCCTACGGAACCGATGGTCGCGCGACAGTTCTTGAGAACCTTACGCATTTCACCAGAAGAGAGACGAATTACAACATAACGCTCTTCCTTACCAAGTAGCTGTGCTTCTGTACCAGCTGCACGAACAAGTTGCGCACCTTTACCAGGCTTCAGCTCGATATTATGGATTACTGTACCTACTGGGATGTTCTCAAGCGGTAATGCGTTACCTATTTTAATATCAGCTGCAGCACCTGAGATGATTACATCGCCAACTTTAAGACCTTTAGGAGCGATAATATATCTTTTCTCTCCATCAGCATAGTGGATCAATGCGATATTAGCAGTACGATTTGGATCATACTCGATTGTAGCAACGTTGCCTGGTATGCCATCTTTTGTGCGTTTAAAATCGATGATACGATACTTACGTTTGTGTCCCCCACCTTGATGGCGAACCGTAATTTTACCTTGATTATTACGACCTGCTCTGTTGAACAATGGCGCAAGCAATGACTTCTCCGGTGTTGACGTTGTGATTTCCTCGAATGTGGAAACGGACATATGTCGTCTACTTGGTGATGTCGGCTTAAATGTTTTGATTGGCATTTGATGACCTCCTAACTCATAAGATCCGTTATTATACTGTTTCGAAGAATTCTAACGGTTTGCTATCTTTGTTCAATGTGACGATTGCTTTCTTCCATTCGGAAGTATAACCGTTATATTTGCCATAACGCTTCGGTTTGGCGGGCATAATCATCGTGTTAACTTTAGTAACTTTTACTTTGAAAATGGCTTCAATCGCTTGTTTGATTTCTATCTTGTTCGAACGCTTATCAACTTCAAACACATACGCCAAGTTCGACATTAGGTCACTAGTACGTTCAGTGATGACGGGGCGCTTGATAATATCGCGAGGATTTTTCATTACGCAAGCACCTCCTCTATTTTCTGTACCGCTTCCTTGGTAATAATCAATTTGTCGTAACCGACAACATCGAGCACATTAATTCCGTCAGCGATAACAAATTTCACACCTGGTATATTACGAGCGGATAACGCAATGTTATCGTCATACTCAGCAGTAACAACAAGTGCCTTACGATCGATCTTAAGGTTCTTTAGTACATCCAGCATAACCTTAGTTTTCGGTTGGTTTATCGACAATAAATCAAGAACAACAATTTCATTATCAATGATTTTTGAGGATAAAGCTGATTTGATAGCTAAGCGACGAACTTTCTTCGGCAATTTATAGGCATAGCTGCGCGGTGTTGGTCCGAAGACGATCCCGCCGCCTTTCCATTGTGGTGAACGGATACTACCTTGACGCGCACGACCAGTACCTTTTTGTTTCCACGGCTTGCGTCCGCCTCCGCGTACTTCAGAACGGCCTTTAACTTTGCTTGTTCCAGAACGCTGCGATGCTTGTTGCATCACAATGGCATCATGTAGAACGTGATCATTAGGAGTGATTCCGAATACGCTGTCCGCTAATTGGATTTCACCGACCTGATCTCCACTTACATTAAATAAAGCTACTTTTGGCATAATTGCTCCTCCTTTCCTACTGCTTACTGACCTCTACGAGTCAATTTCACATCTACAAAGCCATTCTTTGGACCTGGTACAGATCCTTTAACAAGTATAAAGTTACGTTCTGCATCAATCTTAACAATTTCTAGGTTTAACAATGTTACTGTATCGTGACCCATGTGGCCTGCGCCCTTCTTACCTTTAGGAACGCGATTCGCTGTACGAATAACCGCCATGGAACCTTGTCCTCTATGATAATTCGAACCGTGACTCATCGGACCGCGGCTATAACCGTGTCGTTTGATGGCTCCTTGGAATCCTTTACCCTTGGAAGTACCCGTAATGTCAACGAATTCGCCCTCGCTAAACACATCAGCCTTTAATTCTTGGCCAACTTCGTAGTCAGCGATATTAATACCGCGAATCTCACGAATGTAGCGCTTAGGGGTTGCTCCCGCTTTCTTAGCGTGACCTACCTCCGGTTTAATCGATCTGCTCTCCTTCTTGTCGTCAAAACCAAGCTGAATCGATTCATAGCCGTCATTGTCTGCATCTTTCTTCTGAAGGACCACACATGGACCAGCTTCGATAACGGTTACTGCAATTGCAGTACCATCGGCTGCGAACACTTGCGTCATTCCTAACTTCTTACCTAAGATACCTTTCATGTTGACACCTCTTTTCCTTGTTAAATTAATTGGATTGATTTGCAGGATGACTACAATTTAATTTCGATATCGACGCCCGATGGCAAGTCTAGACGCATTAATGCATCTACAGTTTGCGGTGTCGGGTTAAGGATGTCGATTAAGCGCTTATGAGTACGCATTTCGAATTGTTCCCGTGAATCCTTGTACTTGTGCACGGCACGAAGCACCGTAATGATTTGCTTCTCTGTAGGAAGCGGAATCGGTCCAGATACACTCGCACCCGAACGTTTAGCAGTTTCCACAATTTTCTCTGCAGATTGATCAATGATTCGGTGATCATATGCCTTCAAACGAATCCTGATCTTCTGATTAGCAGTTGCCATGTTAAAATCCTCCTTCTTTCGCCCAATTTTAGATAATCGGACATACTCCGCGTGAATATCCTGACTTCCCGCCCTATGGCAAAGGGTCCGGGCGTGTCGGCAACCTCTCGCATCATCGCAACGTCACAGACCAACGTTATATATTATATAAAAAACCGGGACGGATTGCAAGAAAAATTATTCATGAAGATTATTGGTAACTTATTGGTAAGATTTTATGAATTGTGTTCCTTCTATTAATACAATAAAAAGGCTACCCCTAAGTCTTAATGACCTTCGGGATAGCCTCTTCATATTAAATCAAATGTAAAGCTGATTATTTTTGAATGGATGCAACTGCGCCTGCGCCTACTGTACGGCCACCTTCGCGAATAGCGAAACGTGTACCTTCTTCAATAGCGATAGGGCTGATCAATTCTACAGTAACTTCGATGTTGTCACCAGGCATAACCATCTCTGTACCTTCTGGTAAGGAAATGATTCCAGTAACATCAGTTGTTCTGAAGTAGAATTGTGGACGGTAGCCTGTAAAGAAAGGCTTATGACGGCCACCTTCTTCTTTAGTAAGAACGTAGATTTGTGCAGTGAAGTTCGTGTGTGGCTTAACCGAACCCGGTTTAGCCAATACTTGACCACGCTCAATATCCTTACGCTCAACACCACGAAGCAATGCACCAATGTTGTCTCCAGCTTGTGCTTGATCCAACAATTTACGGAACATCTCAACGCCAGTAACTACGCATTTTCTAGTTTCTTCAGCAAGTCCAATGATCTCAACTTCTTCACCGACTTTTACTACTCCACGCTCAACACGACCAGTAGCAACAGTACCACGACCTGTGATTGTGAATACATCCTCAACAGGCATCAAGAATGGTTTGTCGATTTGACGATCTGGTGTTGGAATGAATAGATCGATTTGTTCGAATAGCTCAATAATCTTCTCAGCCCATGGACCTTCTGGATTAGTAAGAGCTTCACGAGCGGAGCCACGGATGATTGGAGTATCATCGCCTGGGAAATCATATTCGTTAAGCAAATCACGAACTTCCATTTCCACTAGCTCTAGCAATTCTTCATCATCAACCATATCACATTTGTTCAAGAAAACAACGATGTGTGGTACACCTACTTGTTTGGAAAGCAGAATGTGCTCACGCGTTTGCGGCATAGGACCATCAGCTGCGGAAACAACTAGAATCGCTCCATCCATTTGTGCTGCGCCTGTAATCATATTCTTTACATAGTCAGCATGGCCTGGGCAATCTACGTGTGCATAGTGACGCTTGTCGGACTCGTACTCAACGTGTGCTGTGGAGATTGTAATTCCACGCTCGCGCTCTTCTGGTGCTTTGTCAATTTGGTCGAATGCTACAGCAGCACCGCCGTATTTTTTGGACAATACCATTGTGATTGCTGCTGTTAAAGTTGTTTTACCGTGGTCAACGTGACCAATTGTACCGATGTTAATGTGTGGCTTGCTACGATCAAATTTCGCTTTTCCCATGGGAACAATGCCTCCTTAAATTTTCGATT
>JBBDTA010000083.1:0-24646 GCA_040904605.1 Paenibacillaceae bacterium | reverse complement strand
CTACGATCAAATTTCGCTTTTCCCATGGGAACAATGCCTCCTTAAATTTTCGATTAAATTTTGTTTTACTTCGCAACGCGCGCAGTTTCTTACGCGCGCCTACGAATAATACTTAAACGCCTTTGTTCTTAGCAATAATCTGTTCGGCAATTGATTTTGGAACTTCCTCATAATGAGAAATCTCCATTGAGAATACTCCGCGACCTTGTGTTCTAGAACGCAATGTTGTGGAATATCCGAACATCTCAGCGAGTGGCACCTTGGAGCGAATGATTTGCGCACCGGCGCGAGCATCCATACCTTCGATGCGACCACGACGAGAGCTTAGATCACCCATAACATCTCCCATATATTCTTCTGGAACTGTCACTTCAACTTTCATGAGCGGTTCTAGAATACAAGGATTACACTTATCTTTAGCGGCTTTGAGTGCCATTGATCCGGCGATCTTAAACGCCATTTCACTGGAATCTACGTCATGGTATGAACCATCGTAGATCGTTGCTTTGATATCCACTAGAGGGAAACCAGCAAGTACACCGTTCTTCATCGATTCTTCGATACCCGCTTGAACGGCAGGAACGAATTCACGAGGAACTACACCACCAACAACCTTATTCTCGAACAAGAAGCCTTCACCTGGTTCGCGTGGTCCGAACTCGACCCATACATGACCGTATTGTCCACGGCCACCGGATTGACGTACGAATTTACCTTCAACCTTAGCAGAGGTTTTAAAGGTTTCTCTGTAAGCAACCTGAGGTGCACCTACATTCGCTTCAACTTTAAATTCGCGGAACATCCGATCAACAATGATCTCCAGATGAAGCTCACCCATACCTGCGATGATCGTTTGATTCGTTTCTTCATCTGTATGTGTTTTGAAGGTTGGATCTTCTTCAGCTAATTTGGAAAGGGCTATACCCATTTTGTCCTGGTCAGCTTTAGTCTTAGGCTCAATAGCTACCGAGATTACTGGATCCGGGAACGTCATCGATTCAAGGATAACCAGATTTTTCTCTTCGCATAATGTATCGCCTGTTGTCGTATCTTTAAGCCCAACAGCTGCCGCAATATCTCCTGCATACACAATGCTAATTTCTTGACGATGATTAGCATGCATTTGTAGAATACGACCTACCCGTTCGCGCTTGTTCTTCGTGGAATTCAACACATAGGAGCCTGAATTCAATGTGCCGGAGTAAACGCGGAAGAAAGTTAATTTCCCTACGTATGGATCCGTCATAATTTTGAAGGCAAGGGCTGCGAAAGGCTCGCTGTCGCTTGATTTACGAACAACCTCTGTACCATCGTCCAAGACGCCCTTAATATCAGGAACATCAATAGGGGCTGGCAAGTAGTCAACAACTGCATCCAACATCAACGGCACACCTTTGTTACGGTATGAAGATCCACACAGCACCGGTGTAATTTTAACTTCACAAGTACCCTTACGAAGAGCTTTCTTCAGTTCAGGTATTGTTGGCTCTTCGCCGTTCAGATATTTCTCCATAAGCTCGTCATCAAGCTCAGAAATTTTCTCGATCATCTCAGCACGTAGTGTCGCTGCTTTTTCTTTGTAATCAGCAGGAATTTCTACGATATCTACTACTTTACCTAAATCATCCTTGAACATATGAGCATTATTCTCAATAAGATCAATGATCCCAATGAAGTCATTCTCAGTGCCTATTGGAAATTGAATAGCGACTGCATTAGCTCGCAATCTATCTCTCATCTGGCTAATGGCACCTTCAAAATCAGCTCCAATAATGTCCATTTTGTTCACATATGCAATTCTCGGAACGTGATAACGGTCAGCTTGACGCCAAACCGTCTCAGATTGCGGCTCAACTCCGCCTTTAGCGCAGAAAACTCCAACTGCTCCATCCAATACGCGCAGGGAGCGTTCAACCTCCACCGTAAAGTCTACGTGACCTGGTGTGTCAATAATATTAATGCGGTGATTTCTCCATGCACAAGTAGTAGCAGCGGAAGTAATAGTAATACCTCGCTCTTGCTCTTGCTCCATCCAGTCCATCGTTGCGGCGCCTTCATGAACCTCGCCGATCTTATGAGTAATACCAGAATAGAACAATACTCGTTCTGTAGTCGTTGTTTTACCTGCATCAATATGCGCCATAATCCCAATATTACGCGTATCTTTCAAGGAGTACTCTCTAGCCATAACTATCTTGTCTCCTTTCCTTCATCCATCCATCCTAGGTACTACCCGGAATTTCTACCAACGGTAATGAGCAAACGCTTTGTTGGCTTCCGCCATCTTGTGTGTATCTTCACGCTTCTTGACTGAAGCGCCTGTGTTATTACTAGCATCTAGAATTTCGTTAGCAAGACGCTCTTGCATCGTCTTCTCACCGCGGTTACGTGAATAGTTCACTAACCAGCGTAGACCAAGTGAAGTACGTCTTTCTGGTTTAACTTCGATCGGAACTTGATAGTTCGATCCACCAACACGACGTGCTTTAACCTCTAGCACTGGCATGATGTTCTTGATTGCTGCTTCGAATACTTCCATAGGATCTTTACCGGAGCGCTCACGCACCAAATTAAAAGCATCATATAAAAGGCTCGCTGCAACCCCTCTTTTACCATCAATCATAATACGGTTGATCAAACGAGTAACCAACTTGCTGTTATACAGCGGATCTGGCAATACATCTCTTTTAGTAACTGGACCTTTACGAGGCATAGTTATCCCCCTTTCCATAATGGTTCATCCGTTTATTGGACTTATTTTTTAGCTTTCGGTCTTTTCGTACCATACTTCGATCTCGATTGCATACGGTTATTCACGCCTGCAGTATCTAGTGCACCACGAACGATATGATAACGAACACCCGGAAGATCCTTGATTCTACCACCGCGAATTAGAACGACGCTATGCTCTTGAAGATTGTGACCGATTCCCGGGATGTAAGCTGTAACTTCAACACGGTTAGTCAAACGTACACGCGCATATTTGCGAAGTGCGGAGTTTGGTTTTTTCGGAGTCATTGTACCTACACGAGTACATACACCACGTTTTTGCGGAGCACTTATTGAAGTTTCCTCACGTTTCATGGCGTTAAACCCTTTTTGCAACGCTGGTGATTTCGATTTAACGATTTTCGCCTTGCGCCCTTTGCGGACAAGCTGATTAATTGTTGGCATCTTGTTGCCACCCCCTTCCACTGATAAGCAATGATTCTTAATTCGAACCCGCTATATTAAGTCCACAGATCCAGGCGGTTCATAAATGAACAATGGAAATGTCTTTATTCGGTTCTACCCCCGGAATTCTGGGGATAAAACCGAATAAAAACGGATGGATTTATTCATTCACTACGGCGGCCACAGCCGCTCCCACTTTAATTCCACACGCTTTACCAAGCTGCTTCATAGAATCTACGTAGGTTACCTTAATCCCCATTTTCTTGCAGAGGTTTATGATTTTTAACGTAATGCGCGGGTCTGCATCTTTTGCAACAAACACCTCTAATGCTAGGCCTAACTCGACCATTCGGGTAGTTTGTTTCGTGCCTATACTGATCGGTTGCGCCTGTAAACTCTTCTCATAAGACATGTTTATGTCCTCCAAAGATCAGGGTTTCATTTTGGCACACTTCGATATAGTAGCATTTTGAAAAATGTGTTGTCAAGCTAAGATTGTCATAGCCTGCATTTATTCAACTGCAACTGTCTCTTTAAGCTGTCCATCGTCTGCCAATACTAGCTCGTCAGTTGCTTCGGCTACCTTGATATTACGGTAACGACCCATTCCTGTTCCAGCTGGAATTAGCTTACCGATGATAACATTCTCTTTGAGACCAAGCAATTGGTCGACTTTGCCCTTGATTGCTGCATCGGTCAATACTCGCGTTGTTTCCTGGAATGATGCAGCAGACAAGAATGAGTCTGTTTCCAGTGAAGCTTTAGTAATACCGAGTAAGACTGGTTTAGCAACTGCAGGCTCAAGTCCATTGTACAATGCATCTCTATTCGACGCTTCATATTCATGAATGTCTACGAACGCACCAGGTAATAGCTTAGTATTCCCTGCATCAACGATACGGATCTTACGAAGCATCTGACGAATCATTACCTCGATGTGCTTATCGTTAATTTCAACTCCCTGATTACGGTAAACCCGTTGCACCTCTTGGAGGATGTAATTCTGTACACCTCTTATTCCCTTGATCCGCAGCATATCTTTCGGGTCGATTGAACCATCGGTCAATTCATCCCCGGCTTCCACCTGTTGACCTTTGGTAATACGAATACGTGAACCGTATGGAACCGGATAGTTCTTCGATTCAGCTTCGCCTTCAACTTCAATCTCACGACGGTCCTTAGCATCACGGATGTCTTTAATAACCCCGTCGATTTCCGAGATGATCGCTTGACCCTTCGGATTTCTAGCCTCGAACAATTCCTGAATACGCGGCAAACCTTGTGTAATATCATCACCGGCAACACCACCCGTGTGGAACGTACGCATAGTAAGCTGTGTACCAGGTTCACCAATCGATTGAGCAGCAATAATACCTACCGCTTCACCAATATCTACGAACTTGCCTGTTGCCAGGTTACGTCCGTAACACTTCTTACATACACCATGACGAGTGCGACAGCTTAGTACAGAACGGATTTGCACTTTCTCAATACCTTCAGCAATCATAAGCTCTGCTTTGGTCGTATCGATCAGTTCATTCCTTCCAACGATCACTTCACCTGTGCTAGGATTTCTAACGGTTTCGTAAGAATAACGCCCTTCAATACGATCGAAGAGATCTTCGATAACCTCTTTACCATCTTGAATCTTGCTCACGAGGAAGCCTTTGTCTGTACCACAATCATCTTCACGAACGATAACATCTTGGGCTACGTCTACAAGTCGTCTGGTCAAGTAACCAGAATCCGCTGTTCTAAGCGCTGTATCGGCAAGTCCTTTACGCGCTCCGTGAGTGGAGATGAAGTACTCCAATACGGTAAGACCTTCACGGAAGTTTGATTTAATAGGCAACTCGATGATTCTACCTGAAGGATTGGCCATCAGACCCCGCATACCACCTAGTTGAGTAATCTGCGATTTATTACCCCGCGCTTTAGACTCCACCATCAAGTTGATGTTGTTATATTTGTCCATGGATTTCATGAGGATTTCTGTAATATCACTCTTCATGCGATCCCAAATCGTAATCGTACGATCATATCGCTCATCATTCGTAATCAAACCACGACGGAATTGATTCTGAACGACAAGGACCTTATCTTCCGATTCTTTAAGTAAACGAACCTTCTCTGGAGGAACTACAACGTCTGAAACGCCGATCGTGATACCAGATCTTGTCGAATACGTAAAGCCTAGTTCCTTGATCTTATCAAGTATCATCGAAGTCAAGGTTGTATGGTATATTCGGAAGCATTCTGCAATGAGTGAACCCAGATAGTCTTTACCTACTCCACCAACCTCTGGCATATCCGCCATAATTGCAGTTAGATCGGCACCTTTATCATGGATAAAATATTTGTCAGGCGTTCCCTTTAACAAGTTCACTTTCGTTGGCTCATTGATGTAAGGGAAATCAGCTGGGAATATCTCGTTCATAATGATTTTACCCACTGTTGTAATCAGTAATGCTTCTTGCTGCTCTGGAGTGAAGCAGGTTTTCTTCAAGGCCTTAGCCGGAATGATTACCCTGGCATGCAAGGCACTTACTCCGGATTGATAGGAGGAAATCGCTTCGTGCATCGTCCGTAGAATACGACCGCTACCCAAAGAATCCTTGTTCTCCATCGTCAAGTAGTACATTCCCAATACCATATCCTGCGAAGGCGTAACAACCGGTTTGCCATCCTTAGGATTAAGAATGTTACCAGAAGCGAGCATCAGAATACGAGCCTCAGCTTGGGCTTCGGCGGATAAGGGAACGTGAACAGCCATCTGATCCCCGTCAAAGTCAGCATTGTATGCTGTACAGACAAGGGGGTGAAGCTTGATCGCTTTACCTTCAACCAGAATAGGCTCGAAAGCTTGAATACCTAATCTAGGCAATGTTGGAGCACGGTTTAACAGAATCGGATGCTCTCTGATTACTTCCTCCAGCACATCCCATACTTCTGGGCTAACCTTCTCAACCTTACGTTTGGCACTCTTAATATTATGAGCGAGGCTCTTGTTGACAAGCTCTTTCATAACGAAAGGCTTGAACAACTCCAGCGCCATCTCTTTAGGAAGTCCGCACTGATACATCTTTAAGCTAGGACCGACAACGATAACCGAACGACCTGAGTAGTCAACCCGTTTACCAAGTAGGTTCTGACGGAAGCGACCTTGTTTACCCTTAAGCATATGGCTAAGGGATTTCAGAGGACGATTACCAGGACCAGTAACCGGGCGCCCGCGTCGACCATTATCAATCAAGGCATCTACGGCTTCTTGAAGCATGCGTTTCTCATTCTGAACGATAATATCGGGAGCACCCAGATCGAGTAACCGTTTCAAGCGGTTGTTCCGATTAATTACACGGCGATACAGATCGTTCAAATCACTCGTTGCAAAGCGGCCGCCATCAAGCTGCACCATAGGGCGTAGCTCGGGTGGGATAACCGGCAATACATCCAAGATCATCCAGCCCGGAAAATTACCGGAGTGACGGAATGCTTCCATGACTTCTAAACGCTTGATCGCACGATTACGACGTTGACCTTGTGCGGTCTTCAGCTCTTCCTTGAGCCCTTCGATTTCCTTAGCAATTTCAATATCCTGCAACAGCTTCTTGACGGCTTCAGCGCCCATGCCAGCATGGAAGGCATAACCATATTTCTCGCGATAGCTGCGGTATTCCTTCTCGGACAATAGCTGCTTCTTCTCAAGCGGCGTATCTCCAGGATCAGTAACCACATAGGATGCAAAATAAATGATTTCCTCGAGCGAACGAGGAGACATATCTAGAGCAAGTCCCATACGACTTGGAATACCTTTGAAATACCAGATGTGTGATACAGGAGCAGCAAGCTCAATATGCCCCATACGCTCACGACGTACTTTAGCACGAGTTACTTCAACACCGCATCGATCACAAACTACACCTTTATAACGTACACGTTTGTACTTACCACAATGGCATTCCCAATCTTTTGTCGGCCCAAATATTTTCTCGCAGAACAGGCCTTCCTTCTCAGGTTTCAGCGTCCGGTAGTTGATGGTCTCCGGTTTCTTAACTTCGCCACGTGACCATGAACGGATTTTCTCTGGTGAGGCTAATCCGATTTTCATGAATTCAAAGTTGTTAACGTCCATCAAGGAGCACCCTCCTTTTGAATGTGCAGATTTTATTCGAATAGTTATTACTCGACTCCAAGCTCAGTACCTTCCAAGTTCAAATTCAATTTGTCGTTACCGCGCTCGTCATCATCATCGATTTCTTTCATCAAAATCTCTTCTTCATTCCCAGAAAGGATCTTCACATCCATACCAAGGCTTTGCAGCTCCTTGATTAACACCTTGAACGATTCCGGAACACCAGGCTCTGGTACGTTCTCGCCTTTGACAATGGATTCGTATGTTTTTACACGTCCAACCACGTCATCGGATTTAACAGTAAGAATTTCTTGCAAGGTATATGCCGCACCATAAGCCTCAAGCGCCCAAACTTCCATCTCTCCGAAACGTTGTCCGCCGAATTGAGCTTTACCACCCAGCGGCTGTTGTGTAACCAACGAGTAAGGACCAGTAGAACGAGCATGAATTTTATCATCAACCATGTGCGCAAGCTTGATCATGTACATAACACCAACTGTAACCTCGCGTTCGAACATATCTCCAGTTCGACCGTCATACAGCTTCGTCTTACCATTACGCTGCATACCGGCTTCTTCCATGATGTCGAATACGTCAACCTCTTTGGCTCCATCGAATACAGGTGTCGATGCATGGATTCCTAAGAATTGTGATGCCATTCCTAAATGAACCTCAAGCACTTGACCAATATTCATACGTGACGGTACACCAAGCGGGTTAAGCACAACTTGTACTGGCGTGCCATCTGGCATGAATGGCATATCCTCTTCAGGAAGAATACGGGCGATTACACCCTTATTCCCATGTCGACCAGCCATCTTATCACCTTCAGAGATCTTCCGTTTCTGAGCAATGTATACACGTACCAGCTGATTAACACCAGGAGGCAGCTCATCACCATTCTCGCGAGTAAACACTTTCACATCGACCACAATACCATCGGAACCATGCGGGACGCGTAAGCTTGTATCGCGAACTTCGCGAGCCTTCTCACCGAAGATGGCATGTAATAAACGCTCTTCAGCTGTCAGCTCGGTAACACCCTTCGGTGTAACTTTACCCACTAGAATATCACCAGCAGTGATTTCCGCACCGACACGAATAATACCACGCTCATCTAGGTTTCTCAGTGCATCTTCACCCACGTTCGGAATATCACGAGTGATTTCTTCGGGTCCTAGCTTCGTATCACGAGCTTCGGATTCGTATTCTTCAATATGAATGGAAGTATAAACATCTTCCTTCACTAATTTCTCGCTTAGTAAGATCGCATCTTCATAGTTGTAACCTTCCCAAGCCATGAATGCCACGACTACGTTACGTCCAAGTGCTAATTCACCTTGCTCTGTAGATGGACCATCAGCCATGATATCGCCAGCTTGGATCACATCACCTTTGTGGACTAGAGGACGTTGATTGATACATGTCCCTTGGTTAGAACGCATGAACTTATGCAGCTTATGCTTAACCAGGTCTCCGTTAACGAGCTTACCGCCAACCGTCTCTTGTCGACGAAGCCAAATTTCTTTAGCTGAAACACGCTCGATAAATCCATTATGCTTGGAAACTATACAAACGCCTGAATCCTTGGCTGCTTTATGCTCCATCCCGGTACCAACAAGCGGTGCTTTCGGAATAAGTAAAGGCACAGCTTGACGTTGCATATTGGATCCCATTAGGGCACGGTTGGAGTCATCGTTCTCAAGGAATGGAATGAGCGCCGTAGCTACAGATACAACCTGCTTCGGTGATACATCCATGAAATCTACACGTTCCTTAGGAACGTCCATAATCTCTTCTTTGAAACGTACAATTGTCGTTGCATTGACAAATACATCATTCTCATTCAACTCTGCATTCGCTTGGGCAACAATATAATTGTCCTCTTCATCGGCAGTCAAATAAGAAATGTCCTTCGTCACAACACCTGTCTTAGCATCTACTCTACGATACGGCGTTTCGATAAAGCCATATTCATTGATCCGAGCAAATGTTGACAGAGAATTAATCAGACCAATGTTCGGTCCCTCCGGCGTTTCAATTGGACACATCCGACCATAGTGAGAGTGATGTACATCACGAACCTCGAATCCCGCACGTTCCCTTGTCAAACCACCGGGTCCTAGAGCGGATAAACGACGCTTGTGCGTAAGCTCAGCCAACGGATTCGTCTGATCCATAAACTGCGAAAGCTGAGAGCTACCGAAAAACTCTTTAATGGAAGCAATTACCGGACGTATATTAATTAACGCTTGTGGGGTAATTACGTTAGCATCCTGAATCGACATTCTCTCACGCACGACTCTTTCCATACGTGATAAGCCGATACGGAACTGGTTCTGCAATAATTCACCTACAGAGCGCAGACGACGGTTACCCAGATGATCGATATCATCGGTATTACCAACCCCATGTAATAAATTAATAAAATAATTGATCGAGGCAATAATATCTGCAGGGGTAATATGTTTAACACCCTTATCGATACTACCATTAGACAAGACAGTAATAATCTTGCCTTCCTCGTCTGGTGTGTATACTTTGACACCCTGTAAGCGAATGATATCGTGATCTAATACTCCGCCAGCAACAGGATAATCCTTGTAGCCCACATTCTTCTCCAGATAAGGAAGAATCGTATCCAACAATCGACGGTCAATCATCTGTCCAGCTTCAGCAATAATCTCACCAGTTTCGGTATCGACTAAAGTTTCGGCTAATCGCTGATTGAACAAACGATTCTTAATATGAAGCTTCTTATTAATCTTGTAACGACCTACATTCGCTAGATCATAACGCTTAGGGTCGAAGAATCTTGCTACCAATAAGCTCTTAGCATTGTCTAACGTAGGGGGCTCTCCTGGACGTAGACGCTCATAGATCTCGATTAAAGCCTTCTCTGCTGTATCGGTGTTGTCTTTATCCAGAGTGTTACGGATATACTCGTCATCACCGAGTAGGTTAATGACGTCTTGATCTGTACCAAAGCCTAATGAACGAACCAATACGGTTACCGGAATTTTACGTGTACGATCAATCCGCACATAGATGATATCCTTAGCGTCTGTTTCCAGTTCTAGCCAAGCACCACGATTTGGGATGACGGTTGCAGTAAAATTCTTCTTTCCGTTCTTATCGATCTTCGTGCTGAAGTAAACACTCGGAGAACGAACAAGCTGACTAACAATAACCCGTTCAGCACCATTAATAATGAAGGTTCCTGTTTCGGTCATGAGTGGGAAATCGCCCATGAATACTTCTTGCTCTTTGACTTCGCCTGTTTCTTTATTGATCAGTCGAACTTTAACCCGCAAAGGTGCGGCATAAGTAACATCACGCTCTTTGGCTTCATCAACCGAATATTTGGGTTCACCCAGATTGTAATCAATAAACTCCAATATCAAATTACCTGTAAAATCTTGAATCGGGGAGATATCCTGGAACATCTCACGCAAACCTGATTCCAGAAACCATTCGTACGATTTCTGTTGAATCTCGATGAGATTAGGAATCTCTAAAACCTCATTAATACGCGCATAACATCTACGCTGACGACGACCGTACTGAACCATCTGACCTGCCAATCGAATCCACTCCTCATGCGAGCTGACTTTTTTCGAGATGTAATCCCAAGTAAAACAAAAATAAGAAAAGCCCTTAGTCTTTCCGTTCAAAAATTAAAACGGCTTTAACTTAAGGTTGCTTTTCAGGCCGTAATGATAGTGGAATCCCTTGCGATGAAATCATTATCACAGATCACTGCCTTCTGTAATATTATATCGAGACCTTTAAAATTAAATCTTGACATTTTAACAGGCTAAAGAAAAGAGGCCCATCCTTATACTGACATTTTTTAATGATACCATACGGCTATATTGAAGTCAACTAAAATTTGGATGAATCGGACAAGCTATTATATTCACTACTTCATAGCTCTTATAATTCGATATCCCTTGGACTTCTCCATGTCGTCGACTTTCTTATAATGCTCTTCCAATTTACTGAAGGCGCTAGCGGCACCCTGCTTCTTCTGGATGACAATCCACAGCTCGCCATTGTCTTGCAAGTGGTCATAAGCCTCAACGAACAATTGATGGACAACCTGTTTTCCCGCTCGGATCGGCGGGTTCGTAAGAATATGTGTGAACGTTGCTTCTCCAATCCCCGCGAATAAATCGCTTTGAATCATCCGGACATTCGTTATATGATTCAGACGAGCGTTATCGACTGCAAGCTGCAGCGCTCGTTCGTTCACATCGGCCATTGTCACAACCCCATCTGTTGCCAGGAGCGCTGCACTAAGACCGATAGGACCATAACCACATCCCATATCCAACACATGAGCCTGTACTGGAATTTGCATGGAATCAATCAGCAGCTGGCTGCCATAATCAATTCCCGCCTTCGAGAATACACCAGCATCGGTCATGAATTTTAACGTTCGGCCTCTTAGAACTGCTTCTATGACACGTCGGTTATGCTCTACCGTAGGCTTCGACGTATAATAATGCTCCGACACAGACTCACACCTTTCATCAAATAATGATATGTGAGCAAAACCCCCTGGAGTAAACTCCAAGGGGTTCTAAGAATGAGAAATTACTTAACTTCAACTTTTGCCCCAGCTTCAGTTAACTTAGCACTAACTGCATCTGCTTCTTCTTTTGAAACTTTCTCTTTAACAGCTTTAGGTGCGCTATCAACTAGATCTTTTGCTTCTTTCAAGCCTAAGCCCGTGATTTCACGAACTGCTTTAATTACGTTGATCTTCGATGCTCCTGCTTCAGCAAGAATAACATCAAATTCAGATTGCTCTTCTGCTTCAACAACAACAGCTGCGCCACCGCCAGCTGCAACAGGCGCTGCTGCAGTTACGCCGAATTCTTCTTCGATCGCTTTCACTAAATCATTCAACTCAAGAATAGTCATACCTTTAATCGCTTCTAATATTTGTGCATTACTCATGGTTATACCTCCATATAATAGTTGTTGTATTATGAATCCTATAACTACGCTTGTTTCTCTGCAACAGCCTTAACAGCATATGCGAAGTTGCGAACTGGCGCTTGAAGCACGCTGAGCAACATGGACAACATACCTTCGCGTGATGGTAGTTCAGCTAACATCTTAATTTGCTCAAATCCAACTACTTTGCCTTCAACAATTCCGCCTTTAACTTTCAGCGCATCGTTCTTCTTGGCAAACTCAGTTAGGATCTTAGCCGGAGCTACGATATCACCTGTGGTAAAAGCAATAGCTGTAGGACCAGTCAGATGAGAGTCTAATTCCGTAAGATCTGTTAGTGCAGTAGCACGTCTAGTCAGAGAATTCTTCAAAACTTGGAATTCGATGCCAGCTTCACGTAGCTTCTTACGTAATTCAGTAGCTTGAGCCACGTTCAATCCACGATAATCCGTTACGACTGTACATGTGCTTTCACGAAGTCTGGTTACGGTTAAAGAAACTAGCTCGGCTTTTTCGTTCAATACTCTATCGTTCGGCATTCTAATTACACCTCCACCTAAAAAATTCGTTATTCCTACAAAGAAAAATGCCTCCGTAGACAACGAAGGCATAACAATGCATGATTACCATGTATGATATCACCTCGGTAGGAAATTAAGCACTAGGCACCTACGTCTACGGTAGTTCAATTGTATTCAGTTAAATAGCAACGGGACTAAGAATACCACGTCTGTTGACAGAAGTCAACGTACGATTTACCTGAGCGATTGCAAATTCACACGAACGCTAGGACCCATTGTAGAGGATACAGCGATATTACGCATGTATACACCTTTGGCGGACGCTGGTTTTGCCCGAGTGAGAGCATCGATCAAGGCTTTAAAATTTTCATTCAGCTTCTCAGCATCGAATGAAACCTTACCAATCGGTGCATGAACCTGACCAGCTTTATCGAGACGGAACTCAATTTTACCAGCTTTGATTTCAGTTACCGCTTTAGTTACATCAAAAGTAACTGTGCCAGCCTTTGGATTCGGCATTAAACCTTTACCTCCGAGAAGACGACCCAATTTACCTACCTCGGCCATCATGTCCGGAGTAGCCACACACACATCAAACTCAAACCAACCTTGTTGGATTTTGGTGATTAAATCTTGATCACCAACAAAATCCGCTCCAGCTGCTTCAGCTTCTTTTGCTTTATCGCCTTTAGCGAATACGAGAACAGTCTGGGTTTTACCTGTTCCGTGAGGTAGAACTACAACACCTCTTACGTTCTGATCTTGTTTCTTCGGATCGACACCAAGGCGGACAGCTACATCAACGGTTTCGTCAAACTTAGCTTTCGCTGTTTGTTTAACTAGATCCAATGCTTGTGCTGGCTCATAGGTGGCGTTCGCGTCTACAAGTTTAGCCACTTCCTGATATCTTTTGCCATGTTCGGCCATCATACTTTCCTCCTTTTGTGGTTTTAGCGGAATATCCTCCCACCGGTGAAGCCATAGGAACAAGCGAATAATAACTTGCGATAATTATTTGATTGTTCCTTCGGTACAGATACGAATTATTCCTCGATCGTTATGCCCATGCTGCGGGCTGTACCTTCAACCATGCGCATTGCCGCTTCAACTGAAGCTGCGTTCAAATCTGGCATTTTTTGCTCAGCGATACCACGGACGATTGACCGTTTCACTGTTGCTACTTTCTTCTTGTTCGGTTCACCGGATCCCTTATCAATGCCAGCAGCTACACGAAGTAGAACTGCAGCAGGTGGAGTTTTCGTGATGAACGTAAATGAACGATCCTCGAATACCGATATTTCTACTGGAATGATCAAGCCTGCTTGATCAGCGGTACGAGCATTAAATTCTTTACAGAACGCCATAATGTTAACGCCTGCTTGACCTAGTGCTGGACCTACCGGTGGAGCCGGATTCGCTTTCGCTGCAGGAATCTGCAGTTTTACTACTTTAATTACCTTTTTAGCCATGCGAGACACCTCCTTACCATAGTGTGGTGCAACGGGAATGTTCCCTCCCACCAATACTTACACTTTCACTTTCATCCATGAAAAAAGCCTATCCATTGGGAATAGACCCTTAGAAACCGATTGTCGAACCTCCATAACCAAGAGGGGTTGACGACAATTATATTTTTTCCACTTGAGTAAAGTCAAGCTCAAGGGGGGTTTCTCGTCCAAACATATTGACATGAACCTTGATTTTGCTCTTATCCACCAATATTTCTTCGACGGTTCCAACAAAGTCAGTGAACGGACCATGCATAACACGGACGTTCTCCTTCAGTTCGAAATCAATTTTCGGTTTTGGTTCTTCCATACCCATATGTTTTAAGATTTGTTCAGCTTCATCTGGGAGTAATGCTGTAGGCTTCGAACCAGAACCGGTTGAACCAACAAATCCAGTGACGCCAGGTGTATTGCGTACAACATACCAAGAATCGTCGGTTTGGATCATCTCCACCATAACATAGCCTGGATATACTTTGCGCATTACAGTCTTCTTCTTGCCATCTTTGTTCACGATTTCTTCTTCCATCGGAACAAGCACACGAAAAATTTTGTCTTCCATTCCCATGGATTCGACGCGTTTTTCCAAGTTTGCTTTTACTTTATTCTCATACCCAGAATAGGTATGAACAACGTACCAACGTTTTTCCATAATTTCCATGTATGTCACCTATTCGGTACCGAAATCAATCAAAATACACTTTCAATAATACGCGATATGCCCAGATCCAAGATGTAAAAATACAGAGTTACAATAACTACTGTAATAAGAACAACAATGGTGTAAGTAGTTAACTCTTTGCGTCCTGGCCAACGAACCCTCTTCAGCTCTGACCAACTGTCAGTGAAGAATGAGAATGTCGAACCAAAGCTTTGCTTAAACTTGCTTAAAAATGCCACAACGCTTACCTCCAGTACTTATCTGGTTTCTCGATGAAGTATATGATCGTTGCAATATTTGCAAAACTTCTTTAACTCCATGCGATCCGGATTCGTCTTCTTGTTCTTGTTCGTAATATAATTTCTTTGCTTACAAGTTGTACACGCCAACGTTACTGCTACGCGCATGATGCCACCTCCTATGAACCAAAAAATGAAGCCCTCTATGTTAGTATGAATGAATCCCCAATTTAAGGCTACCTCAAGTACTTTATCACAAGCCATTTTTCATGTCAAGGAAAAGACTTGACGGAGACACTGTGATTTATAAGCATTTATTTCCTAATAACTATATTTGCATACTACGCAAAAAAAAAAATTGACTTATAGAAGTGCCTCTATATGATGAGGTCTCTCGCCTCTAAGTAGCGTTCCAATTTGCGTTTAACTCGTTGAAGTGCATTATCGATTGACTTCACATGTCGCTTCAGATCAACCGCGATTTCCTGATAAGATCTTCCATCCAAGTAAAGCATGAGTACCTTACGTTCCAGATCACTTAAGATCTCGCCCATCTTATCTTCCAAGCTCATAAATTCTTCTTTATTGATAATAAGCTCTTCGGGATCCGTAACCCTCGTTCCACAAATCACATCAAGCAATGTCCGATCCGAATCTTCATCATATATAGGCTTGTCCAAAGAAACGTAAGAATTGAGTGGAATATGCTTCTGTCTAGTAGCTGTCTTAATTGCCGTTATAATTTGTCGTGTTACACATAGCTCAGCAAATGCCTTAAAGGAAGCCAGCTTGTCCCCTCTAAAGTCACGAATCGCCTTATATAAACCAATCATGCCTTCTTGGATAATGTCCTCCCGATCAGCACCTATCAGAAAATAAGATCGGGCCTTGGCACGAACAAAATTACGATATTTGTGAATTAAAAATTCCAGCGCACTACTGTCGCCTTCGCGGACCGCATCAACATTGTCCTCATCTGCTCTGAGGTCATACTCTATCCTTCTTATACCTTCGAGTTCGACACTCACAGTAAATCCCTCCGGCCTGCATCACAACGCCATTTCGGTCACAGAAACTTAGGATTAGTATACATTATGTAATCATTGACCGTCAATAAGATGGATGATAATAAACTACCACTGCCCCCTGCGCCATTGTTCGAGCAATTTTTTCATATCATCCGTTAATGATGCATCCAAACTTGATTGACGCGGCCGAGGTTCTGCTAGCTGCTTGCGAACATTCTGCTCGCTCTCCTTCACCGCGTTAAGCAGCTCGCGAGCGGATAAACGCAATGCGCCCTTGCCGAATGCGACATGCTGTTCAGCCATATCGGAGGTGGCCACCTGGATGATAACTCTCCTGCCACGCAGCTGTCCGACAAGTCGTTCGATGCATTCATCTGCCGTTTCTTTTTCCTTCGTGTATAGAATTTCTAAGCGACTCTGCTTATATTTACCACCCGCTCCTGGAACCTGATGAGCATCGAAAACCAGAATGATCCGCTTCCCTGAGAACCCCTGATAATTGGCCAGTAATTCGACTAAACGATCTCGAGCATCCTCCAGATTGTTATCCGCCAGCTGCCTCAGCTCTGACCATGCACCAATCATGTTATAACCATCTACGAGTAGAATCTGACTCATCAATCGGTCACTTTATATGAACCAAATTGGCACGCCGCTGGCGAACAGCCTCGTACATCAATACCCCAGCAGCGACGGAAGCGTTCAACGACTGTATATGTCCTAACATCGGCAGCTTAACTAGAAAATCACATTTTTCCTTAATAAGCCTTCCCATTCCTTTATTCTCATTCCCAATGACCAAGGCTAATGGAATCGTTAAGTCCGATCGATAGGCATCCTGAGCGGCGGAAGCGTCCGCTCCACCGATCCATACACCATGCTTCTTCAACAACTCAATCGTCTGCACGATGTTCGTAACTCGAGCAACCGGCACATATTCGACAGCTCCAGCGGAGGTTTTGGATACAGTGGCGGTCAATCCTGCTGAACGTCGTTTCGGTATAATGACACCGTGTACCCCAGAGCAATCCGCTGTACGTAGTATAGAACCGAGATTATGAGGATCCTCGATCTCATCTAAGATCAGGATGAACGGAACTTCCTCTTTAGCACCCGCAATGGCAAGAATTTGCTCGACAGACACATAATCATAAGGCGCAACCTGTGCGACTACACCCTGGTGAGGTACACCCTCCACCATCTGATCGAGCTTCCGTTTATCGACGAATTGAACAATAACTCCTGCTAGCTTCGCCTCCGTCACAATAGGCTGGGTTAGCTGCTTCTGAGCATTGTCTGCGATCCATATTTTATTAACCGACCTTTTCGACTTTAATGCTTCTAGCACCGAATGCTTGCCGGCAATATATTCTTCCTCCATGTGATCCATGCCTATCGCCCTCCTATTTCCTTGATAACTTGATCCAATAAATGCTTCAGCCGATCAAATCTTTGTTGATAATACAAATAACCAATCAAACACTCAAAGGCCGTACTGTGGCGGTATTCTAAGATGTCAGCACTCTTGGGAGCAGAACCGGATTTAGCGTTCCGCCCACGTCGGACGATATCAAGCTCATCCTCATCCAACAAAGGTAACCAGTCTGTAAGTAGCTTAGCTTGTGCTCTAGCTGCTACAATCCGGCTAGCTTGCTTGTGCAGGTGATTCGGTCGATGATTCGGTAAGGACAACAAATATTGTCTAACATACATCTCATATATAGCATCCCCAATGTAAGCAAGCGCAAGTGGAGGCATAAGTTCTGGTGCTTTGGAAGGTGGGAACGCGAACAAGGTTGAGTCCATTCTATCTCCTCACTTCCTGCGCCAGCGCAAACCCTGTGGGGTGTCTTCTAATAGTATGCCTTGCTCCGACAGTAAATCGCGAATTTCATCAGCTCGACCCCAATTTTTCTGTTGTCGTGCTTCGTTGCGTTCAGCAATTAAGGCATCTACCTCTTCATCCAACAGCTCATTCGTTGCCATCTGGGCAAGCCCAAGAACTTCATTCATAGATGTGAATACAGCTAACGATTCCATTAAATCTGCGTATTCCACATGCTCTAATTGTAACAGATGGTTCGTCTCAGTTGCCCAGTCGAATATAGCAGTAATCGCATCTGCGGTGTTAAAGTCATCGTCCAGCTTATCGCGAAATTCCTGCAGAATGGCTGCTAATTTTAGGCGATAAACAGACTTTTCAGCCTCAACAATTGCTTCACCAGCAAATTTCAATCGATGCTTCACGTTTGCGAGGCAAGTCTCAATACGTTCTACAGCGTGAGTTGCCTGCTCCATCGTTTCATCACTGAAATTAAGCGGATTCCGATAATGCGTCGATAACACAAAATAACGAATGGCCTCTGCACGGTAACGCTCTAAAAGCTGACTCACGTTAATCCCATTGCCGAGTGATTTGGACATTTTCTCATCTTTGATGTGAATGTATCCATTATGCATCCAATAGTTTGCTAAGGGTTTCCCTGTCAACGATTCAGACTGGGCGATTTCACATTCGTGATGGGGGAATTGCAGATCATGGCCGCCCCCGTGAATATCTAATGTATCCCCTAGATACTTACGCGCCATCGCCGAGCATTCGATATGCCAGCCAGGTCGACCTTCACCCCACGGGCTAGACCAGCTAATCTCGCCTGGCTTGGCTCTCTTCCATAATACAAAGTCACGTTCATCTTCCTTGCGCTCATCCACTTCTATACGTATACCGAATTGTAGCTCATCTGTGTTCTGCTTGGACAATTTACCATAATCGGGAAATCGAGCTGTTCGGAAGTAAACATCTCCGCCACTCTCATAAGCAAGCGCTTTGCCAACTAATTCCTCTATATAATGAATGATCTCAGCCATATCATTCGTAACTCGTGGATGTACCGTGGCCTTACGGACACCTAATCCTTCGGTATCTACAAAATACTGATCAATATACTTATTAGCAAGCTCAGGAACCGACATACCCGTCTGCTCTGATTTGCGAATAAGCTTATCATCCACATCCGTGAAATTAACGATGAAGGTCACTTCATAACCAGTAAATTCTAAGTAACGTCGAACTACATCAAAAAAAATGAGCGGTCGCGCATTGCCAATATGAATATAATCATATACCGTCGGTCCGCAAACATACATCCGCACTTGACCTTCAGTTATTGGCACGAATATTTCTTTCTTGCGCGTCATTGTACTATACAAACTGAGAGTCATCCGGTTCACCGCCTATCCGTTTTAATCTTTCAATTTCTCTGCGTAGCGTATCAATTTCCCTCTGCATCTGATTGCATAGCTCTAAGGCAGGATCCGCCTCAATACGATGATCCAAGCTATCGACCCTCGAGCCGTTACGTTGAACCAGCTTGCCGGGAATTCCAACAACCGTAGAATTCTTGGGTACCTCCCTAAGCACAACCGCATTCGCTCCGACGAATGAACCATCGCCAATTTTGAAGGAGCCTAGTACCTTCGCCCCGGAGCCGATAACAACATGATTACCAATGGTTGGGTGCCGTTTTCCTTTTTCCTTACCTGTTCCACCTAACGTCACACCTTGATATAACACCACATCATCGCCGATTTCACACGTTTCCCCAATCACCACACCCATACCATGGTCGATGAACAGACGTTGCCCAATCTGGGCACCCGGATGAATTTCGATTCCTGTGAAAAAACGACTAGTCTGCGAAATGATACGAGCGAGCGTGAATATTCTTCTAAGGAACAGCCAATGAGCAATCCGGTGCCACCACAATGCATGAAGACCCGAGTAGGTAAATACGACCTCGAATAAACTGCGTGCTGCAGGATCATTCTCGAATATAACCTCAATGTCTGCTCTCATCTGCCTCAATATACTCAACATTTACAATATCCCCCATCTAGATTATATCTTATGCAAAAACAAAAAACGTCTCTGTAGCCATAATAGGCTACAGAGACGTTGGATACGCGGTTCCACTCTGCTTGGGAGCAACAAGCTACACAGGCGTGTACGCATGTAGTTCCCCACTTGAACGTTCTTAACGCGAACGATACGAATCGGCCTACCCCGGTCGTCCGGATCGGCGAATTGGCTCACAGGTGCATTTCCGTGACGAATGGATTGGATAACTTGCACCCGGGTCTATAATAGACACTGATTATCCTCTCTGAGCATCCACAATGTAACGTACTTTCCTGATCAACGCTATTCACTAGATTAACATATCGAATAGTATAACGAAATTATCGAATTCTGTCTATGATACTTCCTGGCTCTCTGCCTGCTGCGCCCATTCGCGGACTTTTTTGTCCGAAGGCAATAAGAAGCCTATGACCCCTAACAATGGCATATACGAACATGCGACTATAACTGTGGTTAAGCTCGTCAGATCAATCACCGCACCTAGAACCACTGCTCCGATAGCCCCGATCCCAAAGGATAAGCCCGTCACCAAGCCTGAAACTGTGCCCACCTTACCAGGAACTAGCTCCTGCACGTAGACGACTGATACGGAGAAGCTACTATGGTTAATCACACCAATGATGAACAGAAGCGGATACGCCCACAGCTCATTCGAAAAGGGCAGCAAGATGGCAAAAGGCACAGAGGCCAGAAGTGAGAGTACGATTACGTTCTTACGACCAATACGATCAGACAATGGACCGCCGAAGAAGGTGCCAATAATACCCGCACCCATATAAGTGAATATATAGATCTGTGCATGTGGGATAGACATATTGAAGTTTTCCATTAGAAAAAAGACAAAATACGTACCAATACTAGCACCGAACCAGGATCTGATGAAAGAAGTGAATAGGATTAAGATAATGGCACTTTTAATTTTTTTCTGATGCTCAACATCGACTTCTCCCGTAACCTTCGTCTTCGGAATTCGCGGATAGAGGAGAAGCTGCTTTCTGTACCAGCCCGCGATCCATGACTGGATGACAATACCGATACCCGCCAACAGAGTAAACCATATTGCCCCAAATTGACCAAATGGGAAGAAGATCAACGCAGTCATCAAAGGCGCCATCGCACTGCCTGTATTCCCACCGACTTGGTAAATCGCTTGTGCCAGTCCTCTTCGAGATCCAGCGGCTAAATAGGCAATACGTGATCCCTCTGGGTGGAAGATGGCTGAAGCCAAACCAACGAATACAACAGCACCAAGAACAGCGATATATCCTGGAGCAAAGGCGAGACCTAGCATACCCATCAATGACAGCAGCATGCCGAGCGGTAGAATATTAGGCGATGGACGCCGATCCGCATAGGCACCCACAAGTGGCTGCATGATCGAGGATGTCAAGTATAGAATGAAGGTGATTAGACCTAGCTGCGTATAGGATAGATCCAATGAATCCCTCAATATTGGATAAGAAGCTGGGATGACCGTTTGCAGCGAGTCATTAATTAAGTGGGCTGCGCTGATCGCGAATAATATAGGATATAGCGTTGTTTTACTTTTGAATTCAGTAGACATCATAGTGTCCTTCTTATCTTCAGAATTTAGTTATGCTCTGATCTGTAAACGACTTAGCACTTTATCCTTCCCGAGCAAATACAATGTCCGATTCAAATCTCTGCCATGCATTTGACCCGTCAATGCAATTCGAATGGGCATAAACAGCTGCTTGCCCTTCAAGCCTGTCTCGGCCTGCACGCTCTTCAGCATCAAGCCAATCGCCTCTGGTGTATAGGTATCGGCCTCTACAACATGGCGCCGAAAGCTGTCCAGCACAGCAGGTACATGAACTCCTGAAAGCTCCAAGCTAGCTTCTTCATCGTATTCCAGCGTATCCTTAAAGAATACCGAGGTTAGCTCTACAATCTCCGCAGCATAATTGAGCTGCTCCTGATACAGCGTGATAAGCTCAACCGCCCATGTGCGCGTGTGCTCATCAAGCTCATTCGCCAGAAAACCGGCCTTCTGCAGATGTGGGATTGCTAGCTCGGCAACGAGCGCTGGATCAGCCTTCTTCATATATTGGTTGTTCATCCACTTCAGCTTCTCTGTATCGAATACTGCAGGACTTTTGGACAGACGATCCAACGTGAATTGCTGAATAAGCTGTTCCTTCGTGAAGATCTCCTCTTCACCACCAGGCGACCATCCAAGCAGCACAATAAAATTAAGTACAGCTTCAGGTAAATATCCCTGCTCGCGATACTGTTCCACAAATTGCATGATCGACTCATCTCGTTTACTCATCTTCTTGCGATCCTGACTCAGAATGAGAGAGAGATGAGCGAATTGTGGAATCTCAAAACCAAGCGCTTCGTATAGCAATATCTGGCGAGGGGTGTTGGAAAGATGCTCCTCACCACGAATCACATGAGTAATGTCCATCAAGTGGTCGTCTAAGACAACAGCGAAGTTATAAGTTGGAATGCCGTCCGGACGAACAATAATAAAATCACCAATACCATTGGATTCGAATTCAACATGCTCACGAATACGATCTGTGAAGGAAATCATCTGATTCTTAACCACACGGAAACGAACGGTAGGCTTGCGATTATCCGCACGGTAGCGTTCAATCTGATCGGCGGATAGATGGCGACATTTGCCCGAATAACTCGGCATCTCACCTAAGGTTTCCTGCTCAGCCCGCTCTGTCTCAAGGTCTTCCTCCGAGCAATAGCAATAATACGCATGACCCGCTTGTAGCAATTGTTGGACATAAGGCTGGTAGAGCTCCAATCGCTCCATCTGCCGATAAGGTGCATATGGACCGCCCACATCTACACTCTCATCCCAATTGATACCGAGCCATCTTAACCCTTCAAGCTGACTTTCCACACCCGTCTCAACATGGCGAGTCTGATCTGTATCTTCAAACCGGATAATAAATTGTCCACCTTCATGACGCGCAACTAGATAATCGAATAAAGCTGTGCGGGCTCCTCCAATATGGAGATGCCCTGTTGGGCTCGGTGCATATCTTACTCGTACGTTATTACTCATTAGTTAAGCTCCTCTTATTCATTAATAGCAAATCAATTTCATAATTTGATTCAGATTACAACTTTCTAATCAAACAGACAATCGCCTGGGCAGCAATACCTTCCTCTCTGCCGATAAATCCGAGCTTCTCTGATGTGGTTGCCTTCATATTAACGGAGCCCTCTTCAGCCTCTAAGGCTGCTGCAATCTTCTCCACCATCTGCGGAATATATGAAGCCATCTTAGGCTTTTCAGCTATGATAACCGCATCTAAGTTTCCCAGCTGATAACCCATCCTACGAGCGATCTCCCATACCTGCTGTAGGAGCACTAAGCTATCTGCATCCTTGAAGGCTTGGTCTGTATCGGGAAAATGCTTGCCTATATCCCCTTGCCCCAATGCACCCAGTATCGCATCCGAGATTGCATGAAGCAGAACATCGGCATCAGAATGCCCCAATAAGCCTCGTTCATTAGGAATAGTAACTCCCCCTATGATGCATGGCCGACCTTCTATCAGTTGATGTACATCATAACCTATACCTACTCGCATCATTGTTGTTGTCCCTCTTCCTGCTTCTGCGCCAGACGAAATTCTGCCCATTGCAGATCGTCTGGTGTTGTAATTTTGATATTACCATAATCTCCTTCAACAATTCGAACCGGTATGCCTGATCGCTCCATAAGAGATGCGTCATCCGTACCCTGATAACCATCCTGTGCTGCTTTTTTATGCGCTGTAACTAAATCATCACGACGAAAAGCCTGTGGGGTTTGGATCGCCCACAAGCTATCGCGGTCTGGTGTACTGTGCACCATACCCGCTTCGTCTGCAATTTTTATCGTATCCTTCACACGAACTGCGATCACAGCGGCCCCATATTGCTCTGCTGCTCTCCAGCAATCGATCATGCTCTCCGTAGAAACGAACGGTCTAACACCATCATGTACGATAACCCATTCCGTAGCCAGATGCTGTAGTCCTTCGTACACAGAGCCTTGCCTTGATGTACCACCGGCCACAATAGCGGAAATTTTGGTCAAACCATATTTCTCTATGTAAGATTGGCAGTGAACGATATCCTCATGACTTACCACCAATACGACTGCACTTACTTCATCAGCCTTCTCGAAGGCTTCTAAGGTATACACCAGTATCGGCTTTCCGTTAATCGGCAAATATTGCTTACTTTCCACCGTGCCCATCCGAGTTCCCCGGCCCGCTGCAACGATAACAGCACCTAGCATTCCCATCCTGCATCCCTGCCCTGTAATCCGATATTAACAAGGGTAAACACCTAGCCATCCCGAAAGTTTTCGTAAGAAAACTCTCTTCGTAAGCATATGCTTAAGGACGAGCGTTTACCGTTGACGACTTAAAGAAAGTTACATGAAACTTATACTTTCTTATTCGTCTATGATAATCGTTTTACAGCGCTTTTTCCAACAATTTCGGTTTGGCAAAGATCAT
>JBBDTA010000082.1:0-6147 GCA_040904605.1 Paenibacillaceae bacterium | reverse complement strand
GTTGCCGGGTTTCATCGGGCTGGTCCCTCCACCTGCTCTTGATAAGAGTAACGTACATTATGAAATTGTAAGCTTGCTTAGAATAGATAATAATAATGTAAACCAAATTGATTCACTCGTCAAGAATCGTTATTCTTATGTTAATATTGGTAAGATAGAAAAGGAAACCGGAAAGTAGAGGAGCTTAAGATGAATACATCGATTAATCAAACCAATGAAGAAGCCCTAATGATTCAATTGATCCGATACTGTAAAGAGAATAAGAAGCAAGAATTTCAGTTGATGATCGAAGAATTACATCCTTACGATATAGCTAAGATATATATAGATCTTCCTGCCAAACACCATCACAAGTTTTTATTGCTGATGGAATCAAAGCAAATTGCCAATCTTCTCCAAGAATTGGATTCTCCGATGCAAATCGATATCGTCCAGAAGCTTGGTGTTGAGCTGTCGTCGAATATTATGAATTTAATGGAACGAGATGACCTAGCTGATTTCTTGAATGAGCTATCCGTGGACAAGATTGAAGAATTGCTCTTCGCTATGAAGAAGGAAGAGTCACAGCATGTTCAGAACCTCATGCAATATCCGAAGGAAACCGCCGGTGGATTGATGACCAATCAATTTATCTGGATTCATAGCAATTTTACAGTGGCAGAAGCGGTCGAGAAACTAAGAGCGTTCGCTCAATTTGCCGAAAATTTATATTATCTCTATGTGTTAGATGAGCATAAAAAGCTCGCCGGAGTGGTCTCATATCGTGATTTGTTACTTGCTGGCATGGACGAGAAGGTAGAGAATGTGATGTATAGAAGAGTCATATCCGTACCTGCTGATATGGACCAGGAGGAGGTTGCTCGAACCATTGAGCGATATGATTTTCTCTCCGTTCCCGTGGTTGATGCTGAACTTCGACTATTGGGTATTATTACGGTTGATGATATTATTGACGTTGTTATGCAAGAAGCCGATGAAGATATAGGGCGATTGTCTGCAACAGGCAAAACGATCGATTTCGCAACTGGCTCATGGACATCTGCACTAAGACGACTTCCTTGGCTTATTCTACTCCTATTACTCGGTTTGATTTCAGGCAGTATTATTAGTGGCTTCGAGAATACCTTGGATCAAGTTGTTGCACTAGCTTTCTTCATGCCGATGATTGCGGGAATGACCGGCAACACGGGTACACAATCATTGGCCATCGTCGTTCGCGGGCTTGCTGCTCGCGATTTGGATAGAAGAGCCATATTCCGTTTAATCAGACGAGAATTGGGTGCTGGGATTATTATCGGAACTGTCTGCGCAGTGCTGGTATCGGGACTTGGTTTCCTCTGGGAAGGTCACGCTGTATTGGGATTAGTCGTCGGCTGTTCGTTATTCATGACATTAATTATTGGAACGATGGCTGGGACGATCATTCCACTTATTCTATATAAAATGAAAATTGATCCAGCTATTGCCTCCGGACCATTGATCACCACTCTGAATGATATTTTCTCTCTGACCATATATTTCGGTATCGCATCATTCTTTATTTCACACCTCTTGTAACAACTAGCTTTTTGCTGAATAATAATGTAAAGACTAGGAGGTGCCCATCATGAAAGTACGTCTTGTGCAACATGGTAAATTCCAACTATTGGACGACCCCTCTCTAGCAATAACTTCACCTGAGCATGGTTTCTATTGGATTGATGCGACAGTTGAGGATTTAATAGAGTTACAGCCATTCTTTAACCTTCATGAGCTCGCAGTAGAGGATTGTCAATCGGAGGACAACCAAAGACCTAAATTAGAAATTTATGAAGGTCATTATTTCATCGTGGTGAATAGTATTCGATTTGATGATGAAGAAATATTTCTTCGTTCTTTGAATATTTTCTTAGGTAATCATTTTATCATTACTGTAACGAAACAAAAGCTTAGTGAAATCCGCACAATTAAGCCAGTTCTTCTTGAAGAAGAAGTGAATGCGCCGGATCAATTCATGTATCATCTAATTGATCTCGTTGTGAGAAATTATTTTATCGTCGGTGATCGGATTGAAGTGAGAATTGAAGCGCTGGATGATGCCATATTGCTAGACGCTAAGAAATCACATATGAATGAAATCATTAGCTTACGCGGGGAAATTATGTGGTTGAGGAAGGTGCTTGGTCCACAGAAGGATCTCATTGGCATGCTGAATAAGCGAGAATTACGATTAATTGATGATCGTTTACAGAAATATTTTAGCGACGTTCATGAGGATGCTATCAAAATTTATGAAACCTTTGAGACGTTTCGCGAATTGATTGGACATTTACGCGAAGCATACCAACTAAGCTTGGCGAGCCGTGCCAATGAAATCATGCGCATATTCACTGCGCTTACTACGATATTCATGCCACTCACCATTATCACGGGTATCTATGGTACGAATTTTGTGTATATGCCTGAGTTAGAGTCCAGATATGGATATTTTGGAATGCTGGGCGGAATGCTATTGGTTGGCATATCGATGTTCTTCTACTTCCGCAAGAAGAATTGGTTCTAGCATCTGGTAATGGAATAGTTTTGCCGCTGCTCGTGCAGCTATCAAATACTCGTAGGGGGTTACCTATGCATATCGTTTCAATAGAACCTACACCTAGCCCAAACTCAATGAAAATTAACCTGGATACTCGACTACCCGACCATGTTAGAATGACCTATACACTTAACAAGAAGGAAGAAGCACCAGATGTGATCCGACGTTTGTTGGATATTACTGGTGTAGCTGAGGTGTTCCACACCTCCGACTTTATCGCTTTGGAACGAAAACCTAAGGGAGATTGGCAAGCTATTCTAGCTGAAGTACGAGAGGTATTCATTGGGCTCGAAGGCTCGCAAATTCAGCCTAGCCATTCAACTTCAGCAGCTGTCGGCGATCAGATTCCCGCACAAGCAATCATGATCGCCGACCATTATGGCGAAGCATTGGTGCTCGTTCAGATGTTCCGCGGAATCCCACTACAAATTCGAGTGAAATCCGATGATCAAGAGGAGCGCATTGCGATGCCCTCGAGATTTATTGATTCAGCTATGAAAGCCCAATATGGTTCTCCAAACCTATTGGCCGAAAGAAAGCTAATAGACTATGGCATTCGTTATGGTGAACGCAAGGAGATTGCTGAGCAAATTCTCGAAGAATTAGAAGCAGCCTTCGATTCCATAAGGCTTGAGCAGCTCGTTACGGAAGCATTAGCGAATGTTGATCATGAGTCTGAGCTGCAGGTGAAGCACGAACAGGTCATCGCCGGATTGAAGGATGCGGATTGGAAGATCCGATTCGCTGTCTTAGACAAGCTGAAGCCAAGCTTACAGACACTGCCTTTGATCATCGTTGCACTTGATGATAACAATTTCTCAATTCGTCGATTAGCGACTGTCTATCTTGGGGATATCAAATCGCCTGCGGTTCTTCCATACCTCTATCGCATGTTGAAGGATATGAGTGCTCCGGTACGTCGAACTGCCGGGGACTGTTTATCCGACATTGGCAATTCCGATGCAATAGGACCGATGTGTGATGCATTGCAGGATACAAGCAGAATCGTAAGGTGGCGAGCAGCACGTTTCTTGTATGAGCTAGGGGATGAGAGCGCAATCCCAGCGCTGAAGCAAGCTCTGGACGATTCCGAGTTCGAGGTTCGGATGCAAATTCAATATGCGCTCGCACGGATTGAAGGCGGCGAAGCCGCCATCGGCTCCGTCTGGCAGCAGATGACACAACGAAACCGTACATAGAGGTGCTTCGAAGCTCTATTCCTCATTCAACCCTTTATAGCTGCTCTCGCGCTACCCTCAGCTCATCTATAAGCTCCTGATGCACGTTACCGTTCGTGGCTAATATGTTACGGGTAGCTAGTGTGAATGGTTGACCCTCGGTATCGGTTACCTTACCGCCTGATTCACTGATTAGCAACGCGCCTGCGGCAACGTCCCAGGAGTTCAAACCAATCTCCCAAAAACCACTTAATCGTCCTGCCGCAACATAGGCTAAATGCAAGGCAGCCGAACCGGCGATTCTTAGGTTCCGAACCTTAGGAGCTATTGTCATGATTCCTACAAGATTAGTAGGAAGCGCCTGCAGATGATCTGCTGGAAATCCGGTAGCAATCAGACTGTCCGACAGCCGTTCTTCGCGAGCAACCTGCATCTTCTTGCCCTTAAGGTAAGCGCCTTTTCCTTTCTCCGCAACGAACAGTTCATCACGAGTTGGATCATAGATTACTCCTACTATCACTTCGCCTCTATGTGCTAGAGCTATCGACACACTGAAGAAGGGAAATCCATGAATGAAATTGGTCGTTCCATCAATCGGGTCAACGATCCATAGATATTCTGCATCTGCATATTCTGCGATAGCCTTAGCCGATGCCTCGGGGCCGGGGAGTACCCCTTCTTCCCCGAGAATGTGATGCTGTGGAAAATGGGTTCCTATCAAATTACGTATAAGCGTCTCTGCACCTTTATCTACTACGGTGACGAGATCGTGTGTGGAATATTTTTGACTTATCTTATTAGTATCACCTAGCTTGCTCTTGATGAATTCTCCTGCCATCGCGGCAGTATTCACTGCGACCGCTGTGTAACTTTTGCCGCTAACTACATAAGTAGATTTATTCGAGTCTACCATCATATCAATATCACTCTCTCCGCAAAAAAATTCAAAAATTCATCTACTGATAGTACGCAACTCCATATCGCGAGTTTCGTTTATCTAATCATTGATCGTCGTATTTATCTTGATCGTTGCATCATCGACTAACTCGACTCCTGCTTCATGCTTTAATTCCTCTATAAGTCGGAATAGAGCGTCGTCCTTCATCTTGGCTTCAATCATAACATCAAGCTCCGGTGTTTGGTCTGCAATCAAACGAAGGAATTGTGACAAATCGGGTGTGTGAATATAGTCTGCATGACTTCGAGGATCTTGCTCGCTCTTGGGACTAGAAACGTGGATTTTCGGTGGAATGGATTGGTCTTCCCATGTTCTGCATATGCGCGGCCATAGAGTCGAAGCATCATCCCCGCTGTTATTAACAGCATGGTGGTGAATGTCTAGGACCATAGGTACATGAAGCTGTTCACATACATGAAGGGTCTCAAGAGCATTAAAGGTTTTATCATCATTCTCTATTGTAATGTGTGAGCGAATACGGTTGGACATGCTCTTGAATTGACTTATAAATCGTATGGAGCTCTGGTTTTTATCCTTATAAGCTCCGCCCATATGAATATTGCACTTGGCTGTTTCATCCAGTCCCATACCCTCTAGCATTCGCACATGTCGATCGAGATCTGCATACGACTTGCCCAGAACATCCTGATGAGGCGTATTTAGAACGGTATAATGATCGGGGTGAAAGCTTACACGCATCTTGTGCTCACGAATATAAGCACCCACTTCAGCGAATGAGTCAGCAAGATTAGGAAAAGGGTCCCAGCGGTCGAGTAGCTCATGTCCCAAGAGAGGAATTAATTTTGAGGAGAAACGGTACAGATGAATGTCATGTGCGCGATTATGTCTTAACAGTCTTAATGTATGATGCAAGTTCTCTGTAGCAATTCTCTCCAGCTTACGAATAGCCGCTGCTCGATCAGGAATAGTGATGAAGGTGGTTGCTGTCATGGTCTTCGAGGGAGATGCATTCTTTACCACAGTGGACATAGCCACATATCCAAAACGAACAATCATCATAAACCATTCCCTCTCTTGAACTTTAAGAAACCTACGATAAGGAGATAGATTTGACTTAATGTTCTCAGAAAGCGATGACCTTATTCAGACAAAATACATCTCTTTGCCAAGGTTAGTTAATACCTTCACTTCTTCATCCGTTAGCTTGCGAAAGAGCTCCATCTCAACCTTCGTCACTTCTTCACCGCTGAAATTAATTTCGGTTATTGATGCTGTGATTTTGACTAGTGCAATGGCCACGTTCTCTGGCGTATAAGCAACCGCTAGCTGACCAGTAGGATAGAGACGATAACCAGCCTTTACAATGGCCGACTTTCCATACTCCAGAAGATGATAGAGCTCATTCTCGTCTTTAAATTTACAAACAGAATTAAATTCTGATACAAAACCCATGTGACTAACCTCCTAAAAGTTTT
>JBBDTA010000081.1:0-6155 GCA_040904605.1 Paenibacillaceae bacterium | reverse complement strand
ATCTTCTTTTGGGCTACATGGGTATTCATAGCTGCTTCTACGACACGATTTCGGACAACTTCTACCACTTTCGGATTAAACACGCTCGGGATGATATAATTTTTGCTGCGATCTTCATCCGTAATAATCGAAGCAATTGCCTCAGCTGCTGCAAGCTTCATCTCTTCATTAATCGTCGTAGCTCGACAGTCCAATGCACCTCTGAAGATACCAGGAAAGCAGAGTACATTATTGATCTGATTCGGATAATCGGAACGCCCTGTCGCAATAACACCGACAATATCTTCGATCTCATCCGGTAGAATTTCGGGAGTCGGATTCGCCATCGCGAAGATAATACTATTGTTTGCCATTGTGAGCACATCTGCTCTAGTCAATAATCCACCAGATGAGAGACCAATGAAGACATCAGCCCCTCGCAGAGCATCTTGTAAAGAGCCTGAGACACGTCCGACATTCGTATGTTCAGCAAACCATTGCTTCATCGGATTGTCATATTCTTCATTCGCAGTGATAATGCCTTTACGGTCGAGGCCAATGATGTTCTTAGCTCCTGCGGTTATCAGCATGCTAGTGCATGCGATTCCTGCAGCACCGACCCCACAAACGACCACCTTCACATCTCCAATTGATTTATTAACAAGCTTTAAAGCGTTAATTAATCCGGCATACATCACCACAGCCGTACCGTGTTGATCGTCATGGAAGACAGGAATATCTAGAGCTTCACGAAGCCGCCTTTCAATCTCGAAACAACGTGGAGAAGATATATCCTCTAGATTAATACCTCCGAATGCCGTTGCAATGTTAATCACAGTACTGATTATTTCTTCTGTATCCTGTGTCTCCAGACAGATTGGAAAGGCATCGACATCAGCAAATTGCTTGAATAATACGGCTTTCCCTTCCATTACAGGCATGGCTGCTCGTGGACCTATGTTACCTAGTCCCAATACAGCACTTCCGTCAGAAATTACCGCTACGGTGTTTTTCTTGATCGTTAATGTGAACACTTTATTCGGATCCTCATGTATGGCGTTACACACCCTAGCCACATCAGGGGTATATACACGAGAGAGATCATCCCGATTTAGAATTGGACTTCTGGGAACAACAGAGAGTTTCCCACCAAGATGCAAGAGAAAAGTCCGGTCAGAAATATGTAACAATTTAATCCCTGATATATTCTTCAATGCACGAGCAAGATTATCGATCTGCTCCGTATCAGAAACAGCAACGGTCAAATCTCTTGTAGTTATATGTTTACCAGCCTCAACAATATCGATGGCGATAATATCTCCACCTGCCATTGTGATGGCTGCAGCAACCTCAGCAAATCGAATGTGTGAATCCATCTCTACCCGCAGGATCAAATTTTCTCCCGTGTATTTCTTTGTTTTTTCATTAGTTTATCCCCTTCCGGTCAAAAGCTCGACTCGAATTTTTAATATAATATATACCATATATAAATATAAGACACAATATATAATAAAAATAATTATATATCACGTCTTATACATTGTTTATTGTGTTACAGTACCGGCGACAATAGCCTTGCCAATGATTCAATAAAACGATTAAACAACGACCGATTGTTATAAATCTCTAATGTTAATTCGATGCAGTCCTTCATGTCCACTTCGAAGATTTCCTTAAGTGTTGTCGCTGTACTCGTATTGTATACAATAGCATTGACTTCGAAGTTTAATTTAAAGCTTCTAATATCGATATTCGATGTTCCCACTGAACAGACCATTCCGTCTGCTACGATTGTTTTGGCATGGAGAAAGCCTCTTTTGTATAGATAGCACTTCACGCCAACATTCAAGAGATCACCAAGGTAGGAATAGCTCGCCCAAGACATAAATCGCTTATCGGGGTTTCCAGGAATCATAATCCTAACATCCACACCTGACAAAGCGGCCATCTTCATTGCATTCAACAAGCTTTCATCCGGGACAAAATAAGGAGTTTGTAAATATACCGTACGCTTGGCACTGTTGATGGTTTTGATCAATGCATTCTTGATTTGCTCTCGGTTATCATTCGGTCCACTAGACACAATCTGGATTGCTGCCGTACCTTCAGATGATGAGATTGGGAAGTACATTGGATCGTAAGAAATTTCATTAGAAGAAGCTAAGTTCCAATCTAGCAAAAACAGGGCTTGCATCTGAATAACAGAGCTACCCTTGATCTTAAAGTGAGTGTCACGCCAATAACCATATCGATGGTCCACTCCTAAGTATTCATCCCCAATATTAAATCCACCTATGTAACCGCACACTCCATCAATAATGGCTAACTTCCGATGATTTCTGAAATTCAATCTAAAATTCATATATGGAATTCGCGAAGGGAAGAAGGCCACTGCCTGTCCACCCGCTTCAATCAATGATTTAAAAAGCCGTCTGGGCAGCCTCGCATTCCCAATATCATCGAATAGAAAGCGAACCTGCACTCCCTCCAATGCCTTCTTCGTTAGTGCACTTAATACCAAATTACCCAACTTGTCATTCCTAACTATGTAATACATCAGATGAATATGATGCTCAGCTTGATCAATTTCCTTAAGCAGTGATTCAAATTTATGTGCACCTTCAGTGAATACTTCAATTTCGTTGTCTTGGGTAAAATAAGCATAGTCACTGACTAAATTCATATAGATCATATCCTGATAACGGGAAATTTCGGTATCCTTATATTCAATCATATCGTGTTGTATGTTATACTTCTGGTCTTCTATCATGTCTACAATCTGCTTCAGCTGTTCACCCTTAATTCGATATCGCTTACGCTTACTCAAATTCTGTCCAAAGAACAAATAGATGATAAAGCCAACACCTGGTAAGAATAAAAAGATAACAAGCCATGCCCAGGTTGCTCCAATATTGCGTCGTTCTACAAATACAACACCAATTGCAAATAGCATATTAAGAATGGAGACCAGAATGTAAATCGTAGTGGACGCTGTATCAAAAATCCGCAAAATTAAGCCCCCCTTTTTCTATAGGTATAAACCAACTTTTAGCATGTCATACACATCAGTATAACAGAAAATTATTCAAATTGAGTATCTATGCCTAGCTTGGCTAGGCGCGCGGACAGGAAAAAACAAGCAGCCATGATACTGTCTGGTTGCTTGTTTTCCAGAAAAATCTATTATTGAAATAGCGAGATTATGTGAAAATTCACTTCTCAATTCATTTCTTTATATAGTTCACAATGCTCTTACCGATCTGTATGGAAGCTGTTGCCGCAGGTGAAGGGGCATTGCAAACGTGTATGCTGTTTTTCCCATAAATCAAATGAAAATCATCGACCAAGCTTCCGTCTGCTTTTAATGCCTGTGCTCGCACACCCGCGTCCGCAGCAGTAAGGTCTTTCCCCTCTATCTCGGGGATCAACTGTTGAAGACTGCGAACAAAGGCGGCTTTACTGAAGGAACGCACCATCTCAGCCATTCCTTCTTTCCAGTACCCCCCAGCCAGCTTCCAAAAACCCGGATAACCCATCGTATCTACAAAATCACGTAATGAGAAATCCGTTTTTTTGTAGCCTTCACGTTTAAAGCTGAGCACAGCATTTGGTCCTGCTTCAACGTGTCCCCCGATCATTCGCGTAAAGTGAACGCCAAGGAATGGGAAAGATGGATTTGGAACCGGATAAATTAAATGCTTGACCAAATATCGTTTCTCTGGTTTTATTTCATAATATTCCCCTCGGAAAGGAATGATTTTCATATCACGCTGCATCCCACTGTTTTGTAGAACCCGATCACTGTGCAATCCCGCACAATTAATCATAAACTTGGTAGTAAAGGTGCCTTTGTTCGTTTCGACAACTACATGATTATCGAATTCGCTAATTTTCCCTACTTTCGTGTTAAGAAGCAGTTCTCCACCCTTATTTTGAACGATCAAAGCAAATGCTTCAGACACTTGTTTATAGTTTACGATACCTACATTTGGCAGTTGAACAGCTGCAAGACCATTCACATGGGGTTCGATTTCCTTTAATTGCTCAGCACTGATTTTTGTAATATTCAGTTCGTTGTCCACTCCACGCTTAAACAGATGCTCAAGCAGCGGCAATTCTTCTTCTTTCGTAGCAACGATAACTTTTCCGCATATATCGTATTCGATACCATGCTGCTGACAAAATTCGACCATAGAATGGTTTCCTTCACGGGCGAATTTGGCCTTGAAACTTCCCGGCTTATAGTAGATTCCAGAATGTATGACTCCACTGTTGTGCCCCGTCTGTTGTTTGGCCCATGAATCATCTTTTTCCAGAATAAGTACTTTTGCATTCGGGTTATCGTTTAAAAGCGCCATCCCGGTGGAAAGGCCTACAATCCCCCCTCCTATTATGAGGTAATCGTACATACCTGTCAGCTCCCGACTCTATGAAATGGAGACTTCTCGAGCCGCACGCCCGTGCTAACGCGATGCACCCTTCTTAATGACAAGCTTATATCCAACACCACGAATGGATTCAATCTGCACGGTTTCTTGATTCATCTCAAGCTTCTTACGCAAGGAGCTAACATGAACATCAACGGTGCGTTGACCTCCCATATAATCAAAGCCCCATACAACATTCATCAGATCATCTCGTGTGATCACCATTCCGGGTCGTTGCACGAGGTATAACAGAACCTCAAACTCCTTCGGACGCAAGGGAATGGATTCTCCGCTGAGCAGCGCTTCATACTTCTCTGGGAAGATCGCCAGATCACCAATGGTAATCATCTTATCTGTACGAGGAGTGACATCCGACATCTCCCCTTCACCCATGGCTCGACGCAGAACAGCCGAAACTCGCGCGAGCATCTCTGCAACGCCAAATGGCTTTGTGATGTAGTCATCCGCACCGATACGCAAGCCCTGTACAATCTCATCCTCCGCATTACGAGCAGTAAGAATGATAACCGGCGTTTTGTTGCCTCTCTGGCGAAGCTTAGATAATACTTCAAAGCCATTCAAGCCTGGCAGCATAATATCTAGCATAATAAGATCATAATTGTTATCTAGCGCGTGCTGTAAACCTTCCCCACCATGGTCAATCAGCTTCGTTTCATAGCCTTCCTGTGTCAAATTATAGGACAACAGGCGAGATAGTGTAGGTTCATCTTCAATAATGAGTATTCTTTGCGACAGCTGGAACACCCCTCAAATGATAGATTTTGGATAGAATCATCATAACACGACAATATAAATATATTGTAAAGATTTTGTTAACGGAATGTTAATTGGTACACGCCTTTATTGAATCATCGGCAGCTCAATAATAAACCTTGTACCCACACCTACAGTGCTCTCTACCTTGACCGTTCCTCGATGCAATTCTACAAGGTGCTTCACGATAGACAATCCAAGCCCAGTTCCGCCAGAGCTTCGACTGCGTGCTTTATCTACTCGGTAGAAGCGTTCAAATATACGTGGAATATCCTTCTTAGGAATTCCCATTCCGGTATCTTTTACAATAATTCGCACCTTCTCGTTCTCCGTGGATGTATCGTTACCTATTGAAAAAGGCTGCACAATGACATTAACATGGCCACCCTCAGGTGTATACGTAATCGCATTCGATAGAAGGTTAATCATAATCTGGCGCAAGCGATCCTCATCGGCTTCGATGAAGACATGGCCCACAATCGATTGCTCTACTTCAATCTTACGTCTATCTGCTTCCTGACGAACCATCTCTACCGTCTTCCCGATGAAGAGCCCCATGTCAATGGGAGTGAACTGCATCGGTACACGCTTGGACTCAATTTTGGAAAGTGCCAAGGTATCCTCGATTAATCGATTCAGACGATTGCTCTCATCATGAATAATCTGCAGGAAGGACATCGCTGTTTCCTTATCATTCATCGCTCCAGAGAGCAATGTCTCTGCAAAGCCTTTAATCGCTGTAATCGGTGTTCTTAATTCGTGTGAGACGTTAGCCACAAACTCGCTGCGCATCCGTTCTAATCTTCGAATCGCAGTAATATCGTGCAGTACAATGACGATACCTGAGTACTCGTCATTCACGGTCATTGGCAATAAATTTGCTTCCAATACACGTTCCTCAGGGTAATAAAACAACAGATCATCACGAATATGCTCATTACTATTCATACATTCCCGAATTAATCGGATCAGCTC
>JBBDTA010000080.1:0-34619 GCA_040904605.1 Paenibacillaceae bacterium | reverse complement strand
AGTCGTTCTCAATATCTGCACTTCGGCTTGGACCCGTAATCATGTTAACCGAGGAGGGATAATCCTTATTCGTTGGATAAGTGTCTCGAATACCTTGGAGCGCTTCCCCCATTCGTGTGACTAGTCGATCTGCCGAGAATATGGCGATTAAGCTTGATGGCAGCAAGCTAACCGAACGTCCTTGACCTCCTCGAGCTTGCAGCACTAAGGTGCTCGTATTCGCGATCACATAATCGGGGTATACAATACCCAACTCACAACGTTCTGTAAACTGAAGCAGCTTATTCCGCCCAGACCAATTTGTACGATTGGATACATTGCTATTAGATATACCGGAAGCTTCCTCCTTAGTATCCATAATCCTCCACGGCACCGTCATTACATTCAGCGCTCGTAATTGCTGCTCTAACCCTAGCTCTAATAATTCTGCATGCTCCCACATCGATACACCCGACACCTGTAATTCTCCAATCACTTTTTCCAAATACACTGCAATCGTTTCCTTCGCTTCAGCTTTAGGAACAACGAGCACCTGACCCGACAAAGCGGTCCAATTATGTGCAAAAAGCTCAATTTTCTCCCGTACATTCAGATCTATAGCTTTATAATGCTCGGGTACACCTCGTACCGGATTTATTGGAGCTTCCTTCAAGGGCTCCCTCCTTCCTAACCGGGAAGCGATGTTCTGCATGAAAGCTTCCTTGCCATTTATCACCCCAACTTTATGACTCATTCTGCTTGCCCCCTTCCAGTTCCTTCTGAAGCTCGGACCATCGATCTCTGAATGATTCCTTAGGCTTCATTGGCAATGTTCGGGAATCCGTCCAGCCCGAAAGCGGGTAAGGCGCATTGCGGATTAATCCTTTACGGCTAAGTGGTTTGAGCAAATAATAGGCTGATTTCGTCGCTACTTTATATAGTGCTACTCGACCAAATGCTAGTTGATACATGCGAAATGCGAAGCGTTCAGGCAAGGAGGTAAGCTTCGCTCTAACCTTACGATGCCGCAGATGCACGAGCATATCATGGAGCGGAATTTTCACTGGACAAGCCTCCGCACAAGCACCGCATAAGCTGGATGCATAAGCTAGCTGCCCGGCTTCCTGCAAATCCTGTTGGATCAATGGAGTCAGTACAGCACCAATAGGCCCACTGTACACACTACCATACGCATGACCACCCACATGTCGATAGACTGGACATACATTCAGACAAGCTGCACAGCGAATACAATTTAGTACCTCTTGGAAGATGGGATCTCCTAACTGGGAGGATCGACCATTATCCAGAATGATAACATGCAGCTCTTCAGGCCCATCCAGATCCTCAAGCTTACGAGGGCCTGTAATGAGAGATATATAGGTCGTTAGCTTCTGACCAGTGGCACTTCGTGGTAGTAAGTTGAGCATGACCTCCAGGTCATCGAAGGTGGGAACAAGGCGCTCCATGCCCATAATAACAACATGTACCTTAGGAATCGTCGATACCATCCGTCCATTCCCCTCATTCGAGACAAGAGAGATGGAGCCGGATTCCGCTACACCAAAATTACACCCCGTTAACCCTATATCTGCCTCTAGAAAATAATTCCGCAGCTTCGTCTTGGCATACGTCGCCAATGCCTTCGTCTCAGCAGGGAGTGAATAACCAGCATCTTCAGTAAACAAATCAGCGATCTGCTGCTTATTCTTGTGAATAGCGGGAATAATCAAATGGGAAGGTGTTTCCTTAGCCAGCTGTAGAATATACTCGCCTAGATCAGTCTCTATAGCTTCCATTCCGTGCTCCTCTAGATGATGATTCAAATGAATCTCTTCACTCACCATCGATTTCCCCTTGGCAACCAACTTGGCTTTATGCTGTTCAGCAATACTTAGGAATGTACGCACAGCATCATCTGCTTTACTGCAGAAGTGGACATTCCCTCCATTACTGGCAACGTTGTCTGCGAACTGGGACAAGTAATAATCCAGATGACTAATCGTATTCTCGCGAATGGCACGACCTCGTTCCCGCCAAATTTCCCAGTCACCAATATCCGCCATCGCATTCAGTCGACCGTTCTTCAGTTTGTCCGTTGTGAAAGCAACCGCTTTACGCAAAAAGTCATCGGCGAGGGCATCCTCGGTTCGTTGCTGAAGCCCACTTCCGATTAACGCTCGTTTATCTTTCTTATCCGTTTTTACGCTTGTCATCGTTATTTGGCCCCCCTTCCAGTAGGACCTCTGCTAGATGCATCACTCGAATCGGACTACCTTCCTTATTCAACCGACCATTTATGTTCATTAAACAGCCCATGTCGGTGCCAATTAGAATTTCTGCTCCTGTCTCGATAACATGTCGTGCTTTCTCGCAGACCATCGCCTCAGACATGTCGGACATCTTCACCGCGAAGGTCCCGCCGAATCCACAGCAATCCTCTTTATGAGAAAGATTGATTAACTCTAAACCTTCAACGTTCTGAAGCAATCGCATCGGCTCCTCCTTCACACCGAGCAGTCGCATGGCATGACAGGAGGGATGATAGGTTGCCTTTGCTGGGAAGGAAGCTTGCAGATCCTCTATACCTAATACTTGAACAATAAACTGGGAAAATTCATAGGTTCGTTTCACCAATTGTTCTGCCTTCTCTTTCCATTCCGGCTCGTCCTCGAATAAGTAAGGATAATAATGATGAACCATACCCGTACAGGATCCAGAAGGAGAGACAATGTAGTCACTCTGCTCGAAGGCGCGAATCCAATTGCGGGCTACCTCACGAGCTTCATCCTGATAGCCACTATTGAATGCAGGCTGTCCACAGCATGTCTGTGAAACTGGAAAATCAACCTCACAACCATATTGATGCAATAGTCGAACAACGCTTTCTCCTACCTCTGGGTACATCTGATCAGCTAAACATGTTATAAATATAGAAACCTTCATATGCCAACTCACTCCCCAGTTCATATTTACTTATCAGGTTATCAGATGAGTTGAGAAAAGAAAAGATTTTCCTGTTTTCATTTAAGATATCTAAACAAGATATTCTCCACATGCTGTAGATGTGTGATCATTGCAGCTTGTGCTTCACTAGGCTCCCCTGCTTTAATCGCATTGAAGATGACACAATGCTCCCGCCATAATTGCTCGGACTCCGAGGCGCTCGAATACATCTGAAGCCGACGAGTTTCGCGAATGACGGTCTCCATCTGCGAAGCGATTGTATCCAGTAGACGGACCATAATGGAATTGTGTGTGGAATCTGCTAACGTTTGGTGAAATAGAAGATCGGCCTTCTCACCCTCAGCTTCATTGCCTAAATTCGATTTCATTCGATTCAGAATCTGCTCCAAATCTACTAGGTTCTGCTCATTCCGTTTCTCCGCAGCTAATCCAGCATTAGCGACCTCTAAGGCTTTTCGCGCTTCAAGCAGCTCCAGAATGGTCTCGCGATTCATGAGTAGAGATTCTAGTGAGGGCATCTCCATACTAGCCGATCCTATTGATTTGACGTAGCTGCCCTCCCCCTGATGACTTTCTACGAGTCCCATAGCCTTAAGCCCACTTAATGCTTCCCGTATTGTGGACATGCCTACCTGATACATCTCCGACAGCTCACGTGTCGAAGGCAGCTTCTGTCCAGGGATCAGCTTACCTGTAATAATCTGATTTTTCATCTGCTCGGCAATTTCTTCGTGAATTTTGCGATGTTGGATTCTAGTGAATTCCATTCAAGTTAATCTCCCTCCAATGACAAGCTTAGCCCGAGGACTAATATGGGCCGCACTTCCTCATATATATCGTTGAATTGGCTAATAGGTAACGGATTACAGCCATAACCAGCCTCGATAGTAAAGCCAGGACGACTATATTCTTGAATGAACCAATCCTTATAACCAGCATCACTATCCGTTAGCTTGACTGCTTCATATCCACTTGCATCAGCCAATTGTTCGGCCATCCAGCTAGCACGCTCAGGCTCATAATCACGATAATTCCAGTATATTTCTCTGCCTTGGGTATGAAATGCAATCACGAGGTGATAGTCTTTACGCTTGGTGAATTCAGCGATAGCCACTGCTTCTGGTTCTGATAATGGCGCGTCACCTGGATAATCTCTTGATCCTGGCCCGTCCGGACTTCTCCGAAGCTTCTCATTCTCCCAATGTGCAGGAAATTGATCATTCAGATCAACGCCTCGGATGTTCGACTTCCACTGAGAGTAATCGGCGGAGCCTCGATTCCATTGCAGCAGAAGATCATGGTATGGATGACCCGTATTCGTTCCATAATGGACAAGATCAACACCATCCGGATTTACCATTGGAACAATGAATAACGTCGAACGGTTGAATAATTCCGTAGCACGCTGATCAAGGATGTATTCGTCCGATTGAATCGCTCTTGCATAATCCTCCAGGAAAACCATGACAATTAAGCTTGTAATCCATTCATTCGCATGAAATGCGGCATTATAATGAATTCTTGCGGCTCCTATACCTATCTGTATGGCTGGGATAGGCTTACCCATAACACTCTCGCCAATATAAGAAAGCCGCAGAAAGGGATTAGCTCGACATAGCTTGGCGAGATCTTCCATCATTTGATCGTACCCATAGTGATCTGCTACCGAAACAATCCGTTCACTCACTTCATCCCCTCCATTCTAGGTTCTATTACAAACCTATGAGTGGAGGTTAGTACCTTATACCTTAGGGAGTGCCTGCGAGACTGCTATAGCTTGCTCAAGAAAATGTTCAATTTCCTCACGTGTTTTACGTAGTTTGCTAACAAAGCGCACTAACTCTTGACCATGACGGAATACAATAAAGCTAGGAATGCCCAGTATATTCAGCTGTTCACATAGCTCAGGAAAGTTGTCACGATCCAGCTCAACGAATTCCAACTGAATCTCGTATTTCTCGTATACCTCGGGCATGAAAGGCTCAATATAGTGGCAATCCTTACACCATGTCGCCTTGAATATGGCAACTGTTGGTTTATCTCCACTAATGGCCGTTTGAAATTGATCTTCAGATACAATTGACCTCATATATTTCTCATCCCTTCAGTGTCGATTTTCCCATTTATATCATGCTGACTAAAGCGTGTCAAACTCAATTAATTTCCCCGCGTGAATTTCTTGCTTAGCTTCTGAAGTGGCCCAGGCAGCATAAGCACCTCATGATGACTAATCACACGCAACAGGAACAATAATGCCAAATACGTGATGCTTGATAGACTGCCTACAATAATGGCTTGAAGCATAAAGTCCAATATTCGAGTAAGTCCTTGCAGGTAAGACCTAACTATCCAATCCGCACCAAATCCTACCCCTAAACTGATGATTACAGCAAATATTAATCCGATCCAACGACGACCTAATAGTACGATCTTCATAGATTTCCGAACTGCAACAACGTTCAGTAGTGTAATCACAGCAAAGCATAGTATTGTAGAACCCAACACTCCATACATACCTATATAAGGAGTTAATAGGAATAAACCCGCTACCTTCACACCTATACCGACATAGACATGTGCTGCTGCAGCATTCATCTTGCCAATCCCATTCAGAATCGATGAGGTTGTCATCATTACAATTTGCAGCATCGCCGCCGCTGTAAGGAGGATAATAATATCAGTTCCCTTAGTATCAGCGAATATGAACCCATTCAATGGTCTTGCAGCCGTTATCATTGTTAGCACAATACCAAGCCCAACTACGATGGACAGCCATATGACCTGTGATGCTCGACGTCCAACCTCTTCATGATCCAGACGAGCATGTGCCGACGAGATGATAGGTAGGACGGTTTGACTGACAGCGATAGCCAGAATAATGGGAATCCCCGCCAAGGATTGGGCTCGTCCAGACAATAATCCTAATGAAATTTTGGCCTCCTCGTAACCGATGTCACCTCTAAGCAGGGGGATTACCGTTGAGGAATCGATCAGATTAATGATCGGTACCGCAAGAGCAGCCAATGTGATAGGAATCGAATTAGCAAAAATCAATTTATAGGTTTGGATAAGTGATATCGCACCTTTAGCCTTGTTTACTTGCCTGACAGGTAAGAATGCTGCCCCGACAGCAGTGGTTTCTGACAATCTCAAGCGACGAGCGAACCATAGCATAACTAGAAAAGCACCAACACTGCCCATTACACCACCGAAGGAAGCACCTGCGATCGCCCATTGTTGTTGATATCCAAGCTCTAAGGCGAGATAAGCCAAGAGCACAGCTGTAATCACCCGTGCAATCTGTTCTACGACTTGCGATAAGCCTCCAGCGAGCATAAACTGAAGCCCTTGAAAGTAACCACGCATGATCGCAATAATCGGGAACAACAGTAAAGCCGGAGCCAATGCTCGTATAGCAAGAGCCGAATCTGGGTCAGCGTTATAGCTAGCATACAGTGGAGCGCCTACGTAGAGCAGCAAAGTCATCATAAAACCAGCAACTAAGGCAAATCCAATCGCTGCTCGATACAAGCGTTTGGCTTCCTCTACACGGTCCAGCTCTACCCGTTCCGATATCAGCTTACTTAGAGCACTAGGTATTCCCGCTGTAGCAATGATGAGTAATACAAAATAAACATTATAAGCAATTCCATACGTCGCCATTCCCGCATCACCTAACAGATGCTTTAATGGTATTCGTTGAACGACTCCCAATGCACGGGCAACCAAGGCAGCAGATGCAAGGATGATGGTGCCTTTCAGTAATGTATCTTTCTTCATCATTGTTCACCAAGTATATATTTACGGATAATAAATCCAACACCATCTTCTTCATTCGTTGGTGCGATCACATCTGCTGCTTGCTTGACTACATTCTGGGCATTGCCCATCGCAACACCAAGTCCCGCATCAACAATCATGGCCATATCATTCATGCTGTCGCCCATCGCAACAACCTCATTCATCCCGCATCCAATAATTTCACACAATTGTTTAATTCCATAAGATTTGTTGATCCCGAGCGGATTTATCTCCATATTATTCGGATTCGAATTCGTGATTTCTAGCCTTCCCCAAGAACTAATCTCCTTAGTTATACTCAACCTAATTTGTGCATTCTCTGTATAATATCCAAATTTCAACCACTGCTCATCCTCAGGGAAGCCCTTCCAGTTATCACGATTATGTACGCGGTTTAAACCATAGGCCCAGAACCATACATCATGAGTCTCAGCAAGCTTAAACATTTCCTTAACCAGATCAATGTCCAATATTACTCTATGGTATAGCTGCTCTCTATTCTTCCATACCTCACTACCATTCACAGCCGCAAAAGGTGTATTCAAGTCCAACTGCTCCACGAATGGGATAATTGACTCTCGACCCCTTCCAGTGGCCATACAAACAGCAACACCCGCTTCTCCGGCCCTCTTGATCCAATATTGATTTTCCGGTGATATCGTGTTTGACTCCCTTAGCAACGTTCCATCCATATCCAAAGCAATCAGTCGATAACGATTCATTCATCTGTCTCCTTAAAAGTTACTTCGTAAGCACAAGCCCTTAATTCTGTTTTAAGTTTATTATACTCTTTTCATATAGGGTAAAAAAGGATACAGTATAGTTACTTTATTTCGACAATAATTCACAAATTTCACTACACGCAGGTATGGAGGAGCTATCATTGTTATCTTCAATCATTGAGATGATCAATTTACTGACCTTTGTTTCACTTCCAGGTTATATGATAGCTATCATCTTCAGTTTCATATTCTGGGGAATTCCAGTTCGACCTTGGTTGGATCGTATAATCCTCTTTACCTGTACCCAATCAATCATCGTTAATTGGCTGTTTTTTCATATGCCATCTAGTCTGTATCTAGCTAGCTCTTTGGCCACATTCACTTTACTGTTCCTCTTCTTCTTCCAGCCGATTCGTTTTGCTGACCGGACCCGATTGATCGTTGTATCCTTGTTAATTAACTTTGCCGTTGAGATCATTTCAGGATTATTAAGAATTCAACACTATTCACAAGAGCAGATGATTACAAACTCGGTTCTGTTGCTTACATCTTTATGGCCGCTTTATGCTGTCATCATCGCCATCAGCCTGTACATGTCAAGGAAGGACGTCCATCCTGGGAGAAACCTCCATGTATTCATAACCTCCAAAAGACAGAACACCATATCTTACCTGATTCTATTGTTAATCGTACAATTCTTATTGCTCATTTTCTTACTACCGATCTTCCCCATACATGAGAATGGACTTTACTTCAGCTTAATCTTCCTTGCTAGTATATTCAGTCTTATGATTGTCTTATTGGTACTGCGAGTCATAAGCCAATCTGTAGATGAGGGTGCGAGAATATCGCAACAATTACATATTGAAGATGTGAATCAAATGTTCACCGCCATCCGAGGACAACGTCACGATTTTCTAAACCACGCCCAGGTCATTCATGCCATGGTTAGCAGAGGCAAATATGATGAGTTGGAACATTATACAGCAGAATTAATAGGTGAAATTACTGAAATCAATGAAGTGCTTCAGATCGGTCACCCTGCTCTTGCTGCTCTGATCCGCTCCAAAATGGCCATAGCCTTAGCAAGGAAAGTGGACTTCCGTTATCAACTATCTGGACTAAGCAATTTATCTCTTGGCATCAAATCCATTGATATTGTCAAAATTATCGGTAATCTAATCGATAACGCGTTAGATGAAGCAAGCCGATTACCCGCAGAAGAGCGATGGATTGAGCTCCATGGGATAATGGAGGATGTAAGGCTACTCATCACCGTGCGGAATCCAGGCCACTTAATTCCGGATGAGGACTTACAGCGCATATTCCATGCAGGATTCACAACGAAGGATCTGATCAACCATAGCGGTATTGGATTGTCCATTGTGAAGGAAAGAGTTGAGTATTATAAAGGAGAAGTTATTGTTACAAGCTGTGAGAACATAGGAACTGAGTTCCGAGTTGTAATTCCCATTAGCCCAATATAAAAGCAACTAAGAAAAAAGCAGACTATGATTGAATGCTATCATAGTCTGCTTTATCAGAAATCATGAATGCTTTTGCAGCTGTTCTAGGATAGTATGGATATTCCACTCCATCATCTTCATATAGGAATCGCCATCTTCACCAGGCTTTCCAATGGAGTCGGTAAAAACCTTGCCGCCAATCGGAACCTTGGTCTCATTAGAAACCATCTCCATGCTGCGTGGATCGATGCTCGTTTCTAAGAATAATACCTTTACATCCTTGTCTTTAATCAAATCTACAACCTGACTAATCTGTTCCGGACTACCTTGGTTCTCTGCATTGATCTCCCAAATATATCCTGCTTGAAAATCATAAGCAGCTGAAAAGTATTTGAAAGCTCCTTCACTAGTAACTAAAAACCGCTTATCCTGTGGAATCTCATTAAATTGCTTCAAAGCGTCCTTGTGCAGTTGTTCCAGCTTACTGATATATGCTTCGGCATTCTTCTCGTAAATTTCTGCATGGTCCGGATCCACTTGAATCAAAGCTTCCATAGCATTTCTTGCATACTTAATACCATTACGGATATCAAGCCACGCATGCGGATCAGCTTCACCTTCTTTACCTTTTGAAGTCAAATATTTGGCCTCTACCCCTTCGCTTAGTCGGAAAACAGGAGCATCTTCACCGTTTTTACCTGCTGTTATCAGGAGCTTATCAAACCAGGAATTGCCTGCCTCCAGATTAAGTCCGTTATAGAACACCACATCTGCATCCGTAGTCTTACCCACATCCGCAGGTAGTGGATCATACTCATGAGGATTAGAACCAACTGGAGCTAAGCTGTGTATATCTACCTGATCACCGCCAATATTCTTAACAATATCATATATAATCGAGTAGGTTGTAACTACCTGTAATTTATCAGCTCTATCCGTTGAATCCTTCGACCCATCTAGACCGCAGCCCGCGAGCACAATCAGCATAGTTAAACAGATAACCGATATTATTAATCCCCTCTTCATTCCTCATTCTCCTATCTGATATTTTTATTCATTGGGTATGGAGGCTTTATTCATTCTCGATTTCATAGAACGCCATAATATACCTTGCTTCGGCGATACGGTGAATGCTAATGCGAAGAGTACCGTCGCAACGAGAACAATACTTGCCCCTGAAGCCAAATTATACGTATAGCTAAAGTACAATCCGACAATCGAGGATACAATTCCAAAGCCCATGGAGAGATATATCATGATCCATAAGCGATCAGTTAATAAGTACGCAGTAGCAGCGGGAGTGATCAGCATGGCCACAACAAGTACGATACCCACTGTCTGAAGTGAGGCTACCGTAACCATGGTCAACAAGATCATTAATGAATAATGAATCAATCGATTTGGAAGTCCATATGCAGCCGACATGATTGGATCAAACGAGCTAACTAACAATTCCTTATAGAAAAAATAAATAGCACTCAGCACCAAGATACCCACTGCAAAAGTAGTCCACATCTCGGATGTACGAACGACCAGTACATTCCCGAAGAGAATATGATAAAGATCCGTACTGCTCTTCATCAAGGTAATCAGAATGATGCCTAAAGCGAAGGAAAAGGTGAACATGATTCCGATGGATACATCATGTTTGATCCGGCTATTCTGACTCACAAAACCAATTCCAACAGCAGTTAATACACCCGTAAGTACAGCCCCAAAGAAGAAATTAATCCCGAGCATATAAGACAATGCAACACCTGGTAATACAGCGTGGGATATCGCATCACCCATTAGCGCCATTCCCCGCAGGATAATGAAGGAGCCGATTGCCCCGCAGATAATACCGACCATAATCGAGGTTAGAAGTGCTTTCTGCATATACTCATAATTCATCAATGCCTCTACAAATTCCATTACACACTCACCCCAATCTGCTCCATGAAGGCAAAGTGGCCTTTATAAGCTTTGGCCAGTAGATCGGGACGGAACACTTCCTCAACGGAGCCATAGCCAATTAATTCCCTGTTCAATAATATCAGCTTGTTGAAATACGTACTCGCCTTTGTTAAATCATGATGGACAACAATCACAGTTTTACCTGAATTACGCAGCTCCTTAAGTATACGAATGATGGTTTCCTCACTGCCTAAATCCACACCTACAAATGGTTCATCCAAGAAATACATATCTGGCTCTTGCGCAAGTGCCCTAGCTAAGAAAACCCTTTGCTGTTGACCTCCTGATAGCTCGCCAATCTGGCGATTACTAAAAGGTGTCATCCCCACTTTTTCTAAGCATTCATAGGCCAAAGCTTTCTCTTGCTTTCCAGGTCGTTGGAATAATCGTAAATTAGGATAAGTTCCGATCAAGACTGCATCCAATACTGTTATGGGAAAATCCCAATCAATTTCACTTCGTTGTGGTACATAGGCGATTTTTTTTCTAATGTCCCTTATCGAACGATCAAAGATCTGAATATCACCCTTATCTTTTGGAATTAAGTTTAACAAGGCCTTGAGCAATGTAGATTTTCCTGCTCCGTTTGGACCAATCACACCAACCAGGTTACCCGATTCCAATGAAAAACTAATATTTTTTACCGCATCGTCTCCGTGATAGGAAACATTTAAATTTTTGACTGAGATAGCTATCATTACGGATCGCTCCTTTCTAGGAAGTATATGAAGTTCCATCGAGTTCGTAAAGTTGTACATAACTATAAAAGTTTCGTGAGTACCTTAATTTTGATTATACACAAGAATGTTGTACTTGTGCAACATTTATTTCAAAAAACAAACCGTTAACGTGAATTAACATTAACGGTTTGTTTACGAGCGATTCATGTATGTTACTTCTCATCCGTCAATCCAACATACTTATCATAAGCATCGAATATTTGTCGAGCAATAGGTGCAGCTCCTTGTGCGCCAAAACCGCCTTCTGGAACAATCACAGCAACAGCCAATTTAGGATTCTCTGCTGGTGCATAGGCAATAAACACTGCATTATCCAGCTTCTGACCAGCGATGTCTGATTCTGAGGTTCCCGTTTTCCTGCGGAACGAGTAAGGGAAACCTTCAAATCCTTTAACTCCACTAACCATCCCATTCTCAATCACACTCCAATATTCATCCGGCAAATCTATTTCGTTCAGAATAATGGGTTCCGTAAATTCCTCCACGACATGATCTTCATAATCCGTGATTTTCGTAACAAATTGAGGCTTAAGTCGTTTGCCACGATTCGCCAGCATCGTTACATATTGGGCTAGCTGAAGCGTCGTGTACTTACCTTGCTGCCCGAAGGATGCAAATACTAATGCTGCTTGTTCACTTGAGTTCTTAACTGTGTTGTAATATTCAATTGTACCGTTCTGCTCTCCTGGAAGGTCGCTTTCCGTGGAAACTCCGAGACCAAATTGCTTCATGTAAGAATCCCATACATCTAGAGGCTCTTTAATCCGACTGCTCATATACAGCTTATTGCCTATCATCGCTGACATAAAGGTGTTAGATGATTTCTGGATCGCGGTTGTTGGTGTTAATAAACCATACACATGTGACCCTGAATTTCTAACTTTGGACTCGTCTCTTCCATAGATGAATACGCCCTTGTCCTGGTAAGTGCTCTTGGGTGTGATCAAACCCTCACTAAGTCCAATTAGTACAGTCAACGGTTTAATCGTAGATCCCAGAGGGACAACTGAGGATGGATGCTTACCTATTTCCTCATCACTAAGATCCGGTCTTCGTTCTCTAATTGTTCCATTCTCAATCTGTTGTAAGATCAGGTCCAACGTTGCCTGATTAATTCCTCCACGCCATACATTGGAATCGTAATCCGGCATACTAGCCATAGCCACGACATGGCCTGTTTTCACTTCCATAGCCACAGCATAGCCAGCAACAGCGTTCTTACCTTGATAAGGTGTCTTTAATAGCTTCGCTTCATCACTCTTCATCCAATTTATATGATTGATAATCGCTTCCTCGGTTAATAACTGTACATCCTTGTGAAGGGATAATGTTAGATTATGTCCTTTTTGCGGGAATTTGATATCCACCTGTCCTACTATTTTCTGCTGAGCATTAACCGGATATGTCTTTGAGCCATTCGTTCCTCGTAATACGTCTTGATATAGAAATTCTAAACCATCGAATCCAACATATTCGTCATTCGTATATTCTTTATTCCCATCTTTATAGCGCACTAGATAGGAGGCAGATTGATTCTTAGCCGTTGAATGCTCTCTCATATAACCAATCAATTGTGTTGCAATGGTGTTGGAATCATATCTGCGCACACTTTCCTCTGTAATTTCCAAACCCTTCAGTTCATCCTTATGTTCAAGTAAATAGGCGACCTCACGCTGTGACAATCCCTCTTTAATCCGACGAGGAACAGATATTAGCACCGCATCCTTGGTTCTATTCTGGTTTAAATCATAACCGACATCCATCTTTTTTAAGATTTCTTCACTTGTAATCAGCGGTTTACTGGGGTCGCCACTCTTCTCGAACAACTCAGCCAAATCATAAGCTAACTGAATAACTGATTCCTTGCTTTGACCGGGTTCAACGCGAAAGTAGAGAGATTGGGTCGATTCCGTGTAGGCTATCGGATATCCATTCCTGTCGAATATATTGCCGCGAATAGGTGCAATTGGCGTACTAATTGTGCTATTGCTCTCTTCAAGCATTCTCATAGCATCACTCTCGACAAACTGTAAGAAAGCTAGTCGTACAACGAGAATGGAGAATAGCAAGAAAGCGCTGAAGAAGAATATATTCAGTCGCAATGCAAAGTGCCTTTTGAGATTGGCCTCATGTAGGACAGGATCCTTGGATTCATGTATTTTGCTCATTTATTGCATTCCTTTCTACTGGTGAATCCTCAAGTATGCAATTCCCTTAGCGAGCGTATTCCATCAGCTTGTATAGCATCATATCGAATAATACGAACCGCATCCATCCCTATCTGCTGTGGTGCCCATACGTCGTTGGTTGCATGGTCCCCAATATACAGAACATCTTTCGCCTCAAGCCCTGCTTGCTGCAAGGCCAATGAGAATATAGCGGGGTTCGGCTTTTCCAAACCGACCTCCGTTGAAACGATAATGGGGTCGAAGTAATGTAAAATCCCCTTCTGCTCCAATATCCCCCTAAGCGTAGGAGCAAAGTTAGAGATCACACCTAACCGTAGTCCTCGCCCAGATAATGCTTCTAGACAATCGATAACATCCTCGAATAAAGAATAATGCTCTGCTGCAACGAATACATCATACAATTCATGGCAGCACCGATGTATTCGATCCTCACTCCATACATAGTAAGCTTCAAGGCGATCCATGATGAATGTATAGATAGTTACCCAGAATTGCCGATCTGATTCTGGTGTACACGCTTCTTCTGTATAATGAGACTTGTTCGTGTAGAAGTGATCTATAGCTTCTGCAAGTAAGCCTTCCAACCTTAATGGCTCAACATGAAAGTCTTGCTCATGCAAATAGGTAAGCATGATTTCGTGTGACGCTGGGATTGTAATTAACGTATCTCCCGCATCGAAGAACACGCCTTTATAGGCTGTAATAGGTTTTAACATCGGGATCCCTTCTTATCAGAACATCTAACATAATTGAACAAGCGTATACTAACTTGCGGTTGCTCCTAAGTATACCTCTCAGCAATCATGGAACACAATCATCTAACTAAGCGTCTTGTATATGGGTTTCTGCAAATTTTTCTGAATTAAACCAATTAGCTCCACTAGATGCCCAAGTACTATCGAGAGGTATCCACTGATTGGTCTCCGATATATATACTTCATTCCATGCGTGGGGACCATAACCGCCTCGGCCATCATAACCGAGTCCAGTGATCACCTTTACTTCCAATTCAATTGATCGAGCCATCACAGCATATAATCGGGAATAATCAATACATACTCCCTTACGAGATTTGAATGTATCCCCAGGTGTTTGCTCCAGCCAAATATTCTCTTCCTCATATCGTCTTACTTTCTCATGATCATATACGATACGCGAGCCTATCCAGTTATATAGGGCATAAGCCTTTTCTTCATCCGATTCTTTATCCTTCGTAATCTCAATCGCTGCTCCCGCGATATCCTCTGGAATATGCAGATCGATCATTTCATATTTGCGTTGCAGAATATTCTGGAATTCCCGCTCAACGGCCCTAGTAAATACAGGTACTTGAGTAGCGATGAAATCCTCTGAGAAAGGCGCCAAAATTTGGGTTGCACCTTGCTGATATAATGAGGATCCCTGAGCATACTGGGATAAGGAGGATTGCGGCTGCAAGGTTACATATACGAATAGTATGGCAATAATAATGAGAGCTCTCGCCGCACCAAGGGTAGAACCGATCCCCACGCCTATAATTCCACTGCTGATCGTCTTCTTATGCTTATCATTCTCATGTATGTTAATCGTACTCAATCGTCCTGCGAATATAGAAAAACCAAAGCCTAACAATGCACGAATTGCAAAGTAAAACGGTACGAATAGAGAAGCAAATCGCAATAATGAGAAATCACGCAACCCTGTAATGAATGTATAGTATAATTGCTTGATAGGCCCTAGCTTCTCATTGGGAATGATCAGATCACGATCTACTAACCAGGAATGGAACAGTGGAGAGAGTCTCCCCGTAAATTCCCATGCTAAGAATAAAGATATAACCGTAATAGCTCCATAAGCAACAATCTGGAATAGCTGCTTGGCCGTAGCTGATGCACCTCGAGCAAACCCGAGCGCCAGGGAAATAGTGAAGACGCAGAGGATCAATACGGTAATAAGATTCATCTGCAATAGTGCTTCTAATTTATTAATCATGACCCCACCTCACTGTATGGGTATATAATTAGATCCATAAATAATCAGAGCTGCCACGATCGCGATAATAATAAGCCATTTAATCATATTTTTGATAATCTTTACGACGATAACAATTCCAACTAGAGCAACAACAATTAAAAGCCATCGATCTTGAATAAAATCTATAAACTGCTCCATATGAACCTCCCAAATTTGATATTATATAAAGTAGCTTACCATAAATTCAATTGCTGAGAGAAGTGGTTATAGAAGTGGACAATGCCTATACAAACACGAAACCAATCATCATTGTTGAAGGTACTAACGACCGCACTCGAATAAGAGAGCTACTGAGTGATGATGAAATCACTATACTATGCACCAATGGTACTCCAGGAACAGAGCGTTTGGAGCTGTTGAAAGCTGAGGCAGGGGATCGCCGAGTGTATATATTCACGGATAATGACCGTTCAGGCGCACGAATACGCGCCGCACTTAGCGACGCGTTCCCGGATGCAGAACAAATTTATACACATAAAGGGTATGCTGGTGTAGAAGGTACACCGAATGAATATTTGCTAGAGCGACTTGAGAAAGCTGGCCTCATTGATATTATTGAGTAAATCATCTTATAGCAAGCTTTGCATATCCGTAGCTATCTGCTCTACTGTTACGTTCAGATCATTAGCATTATACCAAGCGCGAATCTGCCCCTTGTCGTCAACGAGCACAAATAAATTCTGATGAGCGAAATTCCCTTCCTTGTCTTTAATAACTGATACCGCAAAATCCTTAGCCAACTGTATCGTATAATCTTCCTCTCCACGCAGGAATAACCACCCATTGGTATCCACATTGTAGTTCGCCGAATACTTTAACAATTGCTCTGTTGTATCCCGAACGGGATCGAATGTAATCGAGAACAGTGCCGTTTCGCTAGCGAATATCTCTCGTGCTTTCAGCTCCGTCTGAAGCTTCGATAGCACAGCAGTCGTTGGCAGGCATACATCAGGACAATTGGAGAAGAAAAAATAGACTAACCTAACCTTTCCCATCGTATTATCCAGAGTTACTGTTCTGCCCTCAGTATCTTCTAACTGAAAATCTGGTGCCGCACCCAATTGCTTCAAATCGGAATTCGATCCTGTTGGTTTCCAGATGATAAGAACAATAACAATGCACAGGATGATAAGTGAACCAGGAAACCAAAAACGCTTAAGCTGTCTCATCTTCTTCTCCCTTTCGGTGACGCCATCAAATTTTTGTTGTATCTAGAATCATAACCACGAAAATGATGAGCAAATAATTAATAGAAAATATGAATGTCCGTTTGGCCCATCTGTCATCATCCTTCGTTACAAACCCTGCTAGACATAATAACAACCAGAGAACACCCAATACAAGCGCTGCTACGAAATAATACATACCAACATAATCCATGTAATATAGAAGAAGTGAAACGGGAAGTAACAATACCACATACGGTAACATCTGGAGCTTCGTCCGATATACACCCTTGACAACCGGTAGGATTTGGAATCCTGCAGCGCGATATTCCTCCATTCTGCGAATGCCCAATGCCCAGAAATGGGGAGGCTGCCATAGGAAGAGAATACCGAATAAAATCCATGCTCCCGCGTCCATCGATCCGGTTACAGCTGTGTATCCGATAACTGGGGGCATCGCTCCAGAGAAGGACCCCATGACAGTGCTCAGTGTTGAAGTTTTCTTAAGCCAAGCTGTATAGATAATGACATAAACAATCATACCGACAATTCCTAACCATGCTGCCAACGTATTTGTAAGTAAGAACAATACCAACAACCCTAATGTACCCAGAATAGCGGCGTATACGAATACTCTCATAGCTGTTATCCGACCCGAGGGGAGTGGTCTATGACTTGTCCTTTCCATTAAACCATCATAATCACGGTCTAAGTAATTATTGAACACACATGATGAAGCCATAACCAGAGTTGTGCCGATTAACATATAAATTAATAAGGACCATTGTACGTTACCTTGTGATGCAACCCAGAATCCAGCAAAGGCTGCAATCAGATTAGAACGCAGAATGCCCGGCTTGGTCAATTGAATATAATCCCGAATTGAAACCGGATGGAGAATCGATTGGTATTCCATTTAAGCGTTATTCCTCCTTTTGTGTAGCAAAATTACTTCGCAATCATACCTTAAACTACAATTCATCATAGCAACCTCGATAAATTTTTACAATGTTTGCAATAGAAACAACTAAAATCTTCACAATGAAGTCACAAACACACTCGTTTTGAAATAAACTGTTTACTGTAGACGTTGGCCTAAGTCAAACTCGCGTGATCATCAATAACTTTAAGGAGAGAATACCTAATGATGAATAACCCTTATTATTCAGAGGCCAGAGGCGTGCCACAATCGTATGGCACGTATACTGGAGCTGCAATGCCAGGGACACCGATGCCTATGATGGCACCTGGTATGAACATACCCCCGAGCATCCCTAGCAGTACTTACCCGCCAATGATGTTACCAGGGACTATGGCACCCGGGGGCCCTGCTTTGGAGGAATCGTATATCGAGAATATTCTGCGCTTAAATCTCGGGAAAGTCGCTACCATCTATATGACTTTTGAGAATAATTCACAATGGAATGCCAAAATTTTCAAAGGTGTTGTCGAAGCTGCCGGACGAGATCACATTATCATAAGTGATCCGCAAACGGGAATGCGTTATTTGTTGCTCATGGTTAATCTGGACTATATTACATTCGACGAAGAGTTGAAATACTCATACCCTACTAGAGCCCATTCGTTTATAAATGGTTAGTAAATCGCCATATCCGTATTCGGTTCTTACTATGGTCAATCATCTGAAGTAATTCAGTACAAGGTGAATGATTCTCTTCTAGACGCTCCTTTTGCATGGTCAAAAAATCCTCTTCACTCATTTCTCTCCATATCTCCACGAATAGCCCCGCTTGGTCTGCGCTCTCGAGCAGTTCCAAGGTGGGGTTATTCTGCTTCATTATTGCCATATATTCTAAATACTCTTGTTTGCGATGATAAAAAATCATATATTCGACAAATACTACATACATTCTTGTGTCACCATCCATTTATTTTCTCAAAATTCATGATAAAATAGACTTAGCTTATACAAATCATTTCACAAAACTTTTAGGAGGATACCAGTTGGATACCGGAACACACCTAGTCATCGGACTTGGCTTGGCAGGATTAGCCTATATCGACCCCGTGGTTGCATCAAATTCTGAGCTCGCCACTGCAGTATTAATCGGTACCATTGTGGGCCAACAAGCCCCGGACTTCGACACAATTATGCGTTTAAAGGGTAGTGCTGCTTATATTAAAAACCATCGTGGAATTTCCCATTCGATTCCTGCTATTGCATTATGGACTGTGTTGATCACCTTAACTCTCCAGCTTATTTTTAGTGGCTTACCCATACTTCATCTGGGGCTTTGGGTACTGATATCCGTAATTGTTCACGTTCTTTCGGATATGTTTAACGCGTATGGAACACAAGCCTTCAGACCAATAACGAAAAAATGGGTCGCGTGGAATATTATTCATATCTTTGATCCTGTTATATTCGCGACTCATGTGATTGCTATCCTCATCTGGTCTACTAAACTTGCTCAACCAGCTGTAATCTTCTCTATACTGTACATTCTCGTCATCGTATATTACGTGATACGAACATTACAGCATAGCAAATGGGAGCGTCGAATCTCTACAATAGACAAAACATTCGTGGATGGCGAGCGATATATACTCATTCCCACCATGCATTATCAAAAATGGAATGTTGTAAAACAGAAACTAGACAATAATTATGTTCTAGGTGAGCTTCGTTCGGGATGGTTGCATTGGGTAGATACAGCTCGTTGTGATGTGCATCCTGCGATTGAAGCGTCAAGAACTCACTCCGACATCCGAGCATTCCTTAGCTTCACTTCATTCGTTTGTGCCGAAGTCAGGCATCACAACTGGGGCTATGAGGTTCGTTGGGCCGATGTGCGATATCGACATCGGAAGAACTATCCGTTCGTAGCGGTTCTTCTTATGGACCACGATCTCCAACCCCTTGATTCATATGTGGGTTGGATGAATGAGGACCGTATGGAGAAGAAATTAGGACTCAATAGCTTCTAAAAGCTCCCTATTACCTTAGATCAGAAAGCCCATTCGTTCCTTCACGGAGCGGAGCGTTTGTTCCGCCACAGAGCCGACACGCTCCGCTCCTTCTTTGAGAATACGCCCGATTTCACCTGATGCCCGAATGGTTCTATACTTCTCTTGTAATGGTTCTATTACGTTCACAACATGTTCAGCTAAATCCTTCTTAAATTGCCCATAGCCTTGGCCCTCATATCTATCCGCAACTTCCTCTAGTGTCAATCCTGAACAGTTCACATAAATCGTCATCAAGTTACTTATTTCGGGTTTGTTCTGAGGATCGAATATAACCTCACGTCCAGAATCAGTAGTAGAACGAGCTAGCTTCTTACGAATCTCATCTGGTGAATCCAATAGCGCGATGTAGCTACCAGGATTAGGGTTGCTCTTGCTCATCTTCTTCGTAGCGTCATCCAATGACATGATTCGCGCACCCACTTTTGGAATAAAAGGCTCTGGGATCTTAAATGTGGGTCCATATTTCTGATTAAATCGTTGCGCTAGATCACGTGTAAGCTCTAGATGCTGCTTCTGATCATCCCCCACTGGGACAAGATCCGTATGATATAGCAGAATATCAGCCGCCATCAGAGAAGGATATACGAACAACCCTGCACCGATAGAATCCTTGCCTGCAGACTTATCCTTGAATTGTGTCATTCTTTCCAGCTCACCCATATAGGTTTGTGTAGTTAACAACCATCCTAGCTCTGCATGAGCAGGAACATGGGATTGCAAGAAGACAGATGCTTTACTCGGATCAATGCCTGCTGCAATGAATAATGAAGCAACCGACTCTGTTTGCTCGCGAAGCGCAGCTGGCTCTTGGGGAACCGTGATCGCATGGAGATCCACAACCATAAAATAACACTCATGCTCATGCTGCAAAGCCACAAAATTCTGTAAAGCCCCAATATAGTTGCCTAATGTTAATTTTCCACTGGGCTGAATACCTGACAATACTCGCTTCATCAATAATTCTCCTTAACGTTTTATTTTTTCCAGAAAACAAAAAGACCCCTCGCCCGTAAGGGACGAGAGGTCGTGGTACCACCCTTGTTCGTTTCTAGACATTCAGAAACCTTCATGCTCCGATAACGAGGAACAATCGTCCGATCTACTGCATGCTGCCCAACTGCATGGACACATGGTTCAATCTTCTGCTCCGAGACCCATTCGAACGCGATTTAACTGTCGATTCACACCAAGCATCGACTCTCTGAATAGTTGCATTGCGCCTACTTTTTCCCATCATCGCATCAATATTTTATAACACTTTAATTGGCTTCATTATACATCGCACAGGATAATTGTCAATATTGATCTGCGTTTGCTATTTGGCATTCCGATATTTACCAATGATGATAAGCGCGTAAATTGTTAATAATTGATCATAATACCTAATGGAGGTGATCATTCATGGCACAAGGCCAAAGTCGTTCAAGCAACACGCTCGTTGTACCTCAAGCAACTGCAGCACTAGACCAAATGAAGTATGAAATAGCACAGGAGTTGGGTATTCAAATTCCACAAGATGGATACATGGGCTTTATGGCAACGCGGGATGCAGGTGCAATCGGGGGGCATATTACTCGACGTCTTGTTCAAATCGCAGAGCAGCAGCTTGCAGGTAAGTTCGTTAAATAATGTGCTGTCCCTCACATATCTTGTGATTGATCGTCACATCATGGAAAAGCTATCCGAATGCCCTAAGGAGTTGGATAGCTTTTTTCATGCTCAATATTCAATTTCACTATCTTACAATTACCTATCCGTTTGCAAATGGTTCATGTTGTAGTTAGACTCTGAGAATATACTGGTATCCAGAGAATTGCCCTTCACAGTAAATTCCAGTTGGATTTCACCATGCGTCCATTTCTTTTTCTGCAATGAAAGCATACCAATACGATGCAAAGCCTGTAGATGTTGCTCCGATAAGCCAGGACCATCATTCTTCAGTGAATCACCTTCACTCTTAATCGGATCATGCTTGACTCCAAATTTTCCAATCAAATTATTACGGATTTGCATAAATATTGTTCCTGACGCAAGTGAAGCTAACTCTTCTCTAAGCTCTCGAAAAACCATCTCCAGCTGTCGGGTTAATGACAACGGTTCCAAGATCACTAAGCTCCCTCCTTTCATCATTTTTTCCAATTGTATGTAATAAAATAGGTCTTAAGTCTTATTATAATTAGTTTATATGCCTATTTCAACAATTTTTTACATAATATTTCCTAGAATAAAATAATTTCAATGCATCCGTAATAGACCATTCGGATATATCGATGTTATACTTAAGAAGTAATATCATTTTTTTAAAAAGGGGACTACATATGAATTGGTTGAGCGAGCAATCGTTTAAGGCAAAATTACGTTTAGGATGTTACATTATTGTAATCGTTTTTTCATTATTACTGCTTGCCTCTAGCTTTCTTGAAATACCTCCATCTCTCACAATCATCTTTGTTGCGGTATTCGTTATTGGCAGTTATCCCTTTGTGAATTTTCTGGAGAAAGCACTTACCGAACCCATTGATGCCATTTCACGGATTGCCTTAAATATCTCCAAAGGAGACTTCTCACAAAAAGTACATATAACCTCCAATGATGCAATGGGTGAGCTTGGGAATAGCTTCAACAGAATGATGGAGAAGCTTAGAGATATTCTTACAGAAACCAGCGGAATTACAAAGCATGTTTCTGAAACTAGCAGACAGATTTATAGTCAGAATCAGAATCTAAAGGACGTTTTAAGTCAAGTGACTATATCATCGGGAGAGCTTGCAACTGGTGCTTCCCAAATATCAGAGGATGTTGGCAGTATTTCGAACTCAATTAGAGATATTGAACAGAAGGTAACCTCTTATGCACATTCCACCAAGGCTATGAATGACCGTTCCGAGCAGACTGTAAAATTAGTTGAGAAAGGTCGCTTCGCTGTTGAACGTCAGGGTGAAGGAATGAAACGTAATGTGGATGCTACTAAAGCCGTTGCGGAAACCATCGAGCAATTAGCTAAACAAGCCCAAGGAATTAGTAAAATTACAGGATCCATTTCAGAGATAGCTGAACAAACGAATTTATTGTCCTTGAATGCATCTATTGAAGCAGCGAGGGCTGGTGAGCACGGCAAGGGCTTTGCTGTTGTCGCCCAGGAGGTTCGTAAGCTTGCCGAAGAATCCACCTCATCTACTAAAGAGGTATTCCATCTGGTTCGGACGATTGAACAAGGCATCGCATTAGCTATTCAGAACATGGATGCAAACCAAGAAATCGTATCCGCTCAGAACGACCTAATTAGTGAAACCGAGAAGGTCTTTCAAGAGATTGTAGGCAGTGTTACTTTTATTACAGAACAGATTAGCTCGTTCGCCCAAGAAAGCGGGGTCATGCTCGATAGTGCTAAGCTCATCTCGGCAGCAATGGAGAATATCTCCTCGATCACACAGGAATCTGCTGCTGGGACTGAAGAAGTATCAGCGTCGATGACCGAACAGATTGCTGCTGTACAAGCCATGGTAGAACAAGCTGAACAAATGCAACAAACGGTTGGTCAGCTACAACGAGCAATATCCGTATTTAAGATATAATTAAAATTTGTTGATGACCACACGAATGGTCGATAAAACTACTTCGCAAGCATACGCTTAACAAAGGGGCAGCCACAATGGCAGCCCCTTTGTTCATTCTGTTAGCTGAAGGAATAGTGTGACATCCTCTAGCGTTTTATTAACTGCTGCTTGCCAAAATTCAGGTTTCGTTAAATCAACACCCCAATGCTTGGCAGCTAGCTGCTCTACAGTCATTATCCCTGTATCCCTTAATAGAGCTACATATTTCTCAGCAAAGCCAGAACCTTCTTCTATCGATTGAGCATAAAGTCCTGCACTGAACAGATAGCCGAAGGTGTATGGAAAATTATAGAATGGGACATCTGTAAGATAGAAGTGAAGCTTAGCTGCCCAGAAGTATGGATGATATTCGGCCAATTCATCACAATATGCTTCTTTTTGTGCTTGAATCATTAGTTCATTTAGCTGTTTAACACTGACTAAGCCTTCTTGGCGCTTACTATAAAATTCGTTCTCAAACAAGAATCTAGCATGGATATTCATAAAAAATGCAACTGAACGTTGAATTTTATCCTCTAGGAGACTAATCCGTTCTTGATCCGTCTTAGCTGCTCGTACCGTCGCATCCGCAACGATTAATTCCGCAAAGGTAGAGGCTGTTTCCGCCACATTCATCGCATAATCCTGTGTAAGTACAGGGAGATCATTCATCACATGCTGATGATAAGCATGACCTAATTCATGAGCTAGTGTAGATACGTTAGAAGCGGTTCCAGCATAAGTCATGAATATACGAGTTTCTTTACTCATAGGGAATGATGTGCAGAATCCCCCAGGTCGTTTACCGGGTCGGTCTTCGGCTTCAATCCAACGCTGCTTGAAAGCTAATGCAGCGAAATCGGCCAGATCTTTACTGAATAGACCGAATTGTTCAACAATCAATTGTGCAGCAGCCTCGAATGAATAGCTAGTCTGCTCTCCCTCAAGCGGAGCATCAACATCGTGCCAGCTTAAACGCTCTACTCCTAACATTCGGGCTTTTCTTCGTAAATATTCGACGAACGGTTGTTTATTAGCTTCGATCACTTTCCACATGACACTTAAGGTTTCTTTATTCATACGATTCATCGATAAAGGTTCCTTAAGAACAGAATTCCATCCTCGTCTCTTATACACACCTAATCTAAAGCCAGCCAAATGATTTAATGTGTCTGCGCAATGATCCGCCTGTTCAGCCCAAGCCCTCTCCCATAGCCCAAACACCTTGTCTCTGACAGAACGATCAGCATGATGCAATTGGTTAGCTGCCTGCCCCGCAGACCAATCCTGTTTCATTCCTTGCTCATCTTCGTAAGTGACGACAACATGACGTACCACGGTGTTATAGTGCTCACCCCATCCATGATAGCCATCAACGGCTAATTCATTAATGAGTGTTTCCATGACAGAGGGCAGCTTTTCTTTAGCAAGCTCTCTGCGTTCTTGTAGAGGGAATTCCACACTTCGGATGAAATCATACTGGCACAGCTGATTCCACTGCTGATTATTCAAAGCCAGAAGCCAATCTTCCCAATAATTCAATGCAGAGGCAAAGTCTGCATACAGAGTTTTAACAACACCTGTTAATCTTTGGGCCTCTTCATCGTTCTGATCTTGCGCATTCAAGCAGGATACGAACGAATCAGCTTCCCTAAGAGCACCTGTTATGGATTGTATAGAATCCAGAAGAACTAGCCATCCCTTCTCATCTTCGACCGATATTCTCTCAGCAGTCAATATGGAGGTGAGTTGATCAAGCTCAGTTCGGAGCTCTGTAACATGATCTGCGAATAGAGAGGATGCACTCCCTCCAGGGAACATTTCCAATTGCCATCTTTGACTTAATGAACTCAACATTTGACCATCACCTATCATTAGATTTGAAACTACGGAACCTAAGATGTAAACTTAAGCTATTCAATTATCTTACCGAATGGAGGTCATTCCATGCAACCCTTACAAATATCCGCAGAAACCGCAATTAAATTATCTGAGCAGCTAAAAATTCCAATTGAACATTTGATGCACATGCCTAAACATATTCTACTCCAGAAATTAACTGAACTCGCAGCTAAGGAACAGAAAAAAGACGACGGAGTAGATTCCGACGTCTAAGCTTTTTTCTCCTTCTCCTTCATTTCATCCGGAAGCTCCATCTTGGCAGCAATCATATCCTCTCGGGTTGCTGCCCACTGCTCCCTGCATGCTTTAATCATGGAGGCATCCATAATCCGTTTATCTTGAATAACTCTTGAAAACCATCGAACTGCATCATTATAATTGCCTAACCTGCGATGAAGCTCGCCAATCAGATACATCAAACGTGCATTGTTCAAATCCATTTGTTCGGTTTCGAAAACTTGAATATACGCATCAAGGGCAAATTTCATAAATCGAAACTCATTCACTTGATCTGCTTTCGCTCTATGTAACCAAGAGATATGATGGAGTAAGCCAGCTATGATTCTTGGCTTCTCCTCCTTAATCTGGCAGCATAGTAACCCCAGCTTCATGGTTTGCATCGCATCGTCCCACGTTCGTTCCCCACTGTAATCACGCATCGACCATTGTGAACCTATCTTCTCTTTAAAAATAGCCTTCTGATCCTTCGTTAATTTGTTCTCGGTATGCTCAGTAGTTGCAAAACCACAGAACGGGCATACCCTTACGATGTAATAATCCGGATTAATCTCATTGTATTGACTATAAAAATCGGTGTCCTTAGCGAATGGTTTCTTAAAGCTGGGGCGAACTCTTGAAGTTTTGAATGAATTCTCACAGTTGATACAATTTATATTTACTAGAAACAGCGGTTCCAACAATGAGAACTCCCCTTTGTAAGGTGATAATAGATCAAAAGTAATATGTTTAGTACGAAAAGCAGTTCAATAGACTCAATTATTTCTATTATAGCATGCTCAAACATAGGATAAAAGTAGATCATAGCAGGACTTGCTATCAACTTTTCATGGCAAGATCAAGAGAGGAATCTTATGCACATATCTCCGGCTTACAAGTATATGCTAATGCTGCTGCCTTGGATCATTCTGATATGCTTGATGCCTTTATATCCCCAGCAATCTTTAACATCAGCGATACAAGGCATCTCCATCTGGTGGGATGTCTTATTCCCAGCTTTGTTTCCTTTCTTCATCATCTCTGAGCTACTGCTTGGACTTGGACTTGTCCATTTCATAGGAGGTTTATTCGACCCCATGATGCGTCCCGTCTTCCGTATTCCAGGCTACGGTGGTTTTGTGATGGCGATGGGGTTCGCTGCTGGTTATCCGGTGAGCGCAAGACTCACATCACAGCTTTGGGACAGACAATTAATAAACCGTGATGAGGCAGAGCGTCTTCTTGCCTTCACATCTACTTCAGATCCCATATTCCTGGTCGGTGCGGTCGCTGTTGGTTTTTTTCACAACCCTAGTTTAGCTGTCATATTCGTTCTATCCCATTATGGGGGCGGATTAATATTAGGGCTATTGATGAGATTCCATGGACAGCATAACGCAGCTGCAAGTTCTTCGATAATTAAACCACAAGGCTCAATCATAAAGAATGCTTTCCTAGCCATGCATAAAGCTCGCATTCAAGATGGACGATCATTAGGTGTAATGCTGCAGCAAGCAATTCAAACCAGCTTGAAATTAGTATTCATGATTGGGGGGCTCGTTATATTCGTTTCCGTTATTCTGGAACAGCTCTCCTTGATCGGTGTAATGAACGTAACCTATACCAGCTTTGCCTATCTGTTACAGTTTGTTAACCTACCCACTCAATTATCTCCCTCTGTTGTGAATGGGTTATTCGAAGTAACCTTAGGGGCTAAAGCCGCCGGTGGAGCAGCACCCTCAATTCCACTTATTCATAAAGTTGCGATTGCTTCATTCATCCTATCATGGGCCGGTTTATGTGTGCATGCACAAATTACAAGCTTGCTCACTCAAACTAATCTTCGCTATACTCCTTTTGTAATCGCACGTTTCTTACATGGTCTAATTGCTATGTTGCTTGTTTATATACTCTGGATTCCTACAGAAGCCTTAAGAGCATCTATACAATTGACAATACCTGTTAGCAGCATGAATACTTTCAATCCTTCTTTCCAATTGAGCTCTATGATTATATTCGGGATAGCCAGCATTCCATTACTTCTTATACCTATCTGTTACATCGTCTTTGCTTCCATCAAACGATTGTTCCTTTCAACAAGTCGCACAGATATGTAACTATACTATATGAGCTTGAACAAGCTCAATTGTTGTTTTCATCTATAATATTGATTATGATGGAATCATCTATTTTAGAAATGAGGAAAAAACCTTGCTGAACTATTATGTACTCAATCGCGGTGATGAAGATTCTGTTCGTCTTACCGAGCAATTCCATCAGCTAGCATCTGAATCCGGAATGGCAGAGAACGACAAAACGCCCGAAATTGTTGTATCCATCGGCGGTGACGGTACTTTATTACAAGCATTCCATACATTTGCTGATCGGTGGGAGAATGTCTCGTTTGTAGGAGTTCATACAGGTCATCTGGGGTTTTTTGCGGATTGGAAGTCCGGTGAGATTGAACAGCTCGTTTACTTAATGGCCAATCACACACTGGGTAAGGATATTCGTATTGTTCACTATCCTCTAGTTGAAATTCTAATAACAACAAGTACGGAATCGACCATATATTATGCACTCAATGAATTTACTTTGAAGGGTGAAGAAGGAACTCTCGTTGCACAGCTTAATATTAATGATGAAATGTTCGAGATGTTCAGAGGAGACGGCATCTGTGTATCTACTCCATCTGGCAGCACCGCGTATAACAAAAGCTTAGGTGGAGCGATCATTCACCCTTCTCACGAATCTATTCAAATCACTGAAATCGCTTCTATAAACAATCGTGTATTCCGAACATTAGGTTCATCTATGATCCTACCGAGCCATCATCATTGTGATATCATCCCCCGAACAGGCCAAAAGCTACACCTCTCCATAGATCATATCCATAAAGAGATGGTTAATGTAGACAATATTCGTTGTAGTGTATCCGTCCGGAAGGCTAACTTCGCTCGTTACCGTCCATTCCCTTTCTGGAAACGTGTCAAGGATGCTTTCATCAACAATGATTCAAGCCAATAATACTTGAACCGTTGCCCTATTCCGAGGGGTCATCCTCTAAGGGCACTACCGGTTGTCGCTCTTCTAATTGATTAGGATTATGACTTCGTTCTACAACGAAATATGCACACCCGAAATTACAATATTCATTCAAGTAATCTTGTAAGCTGATGATATTCGTATCTTTATTCGCTTTGGAGCTATTCTCCTTAAAGAAACCTTTCAAGCGCAGCTGGCTGTATCCCCAATCACCGACGATGTAATCATATCGATCCAACACATCACTATAACGTTCTTTGAATGCATCAGGATTCCATCCATCTTTATGCTCATAATTGAGCTGATAGGTCCTGTCATTAATTTGAATCACGATGAAGTCTCCCTTCAAGAATTAATTCAATGCTATAACGGTCTCATTCGCTGCTCGGAGCTGCTCATGGGCATGGTAGGAGCTGCGGACTAATGGGCCGGATTCTACGTGACTAAATCCTCTCTGTATACCTTCACTCTTTAGATCTATAAACTCATCAGGTGTGTAATATTTCTTAATTCTTAGGTGTGTCTTCGTAGGCTGCAAATATTGACCAATCGTTAGAATGTTAACATCAACAGATCGAAGATCATCCATCGTATGAACAATTTCTTCCGTCGATTCGCCGAGCCCTACCATGATGCTTGATTTGGTAGGAATAGCAGGGGCTAACTGCTTGGAACGTGCTAGGAGTTCTAGAGAACGAGCATACTTGGCCTTGGATCGTACTCGATCAGAGAGTCGTTCTACGGTCTCTATATTATGATTAAGCATATCCGGTTTAGCATCTAATACGGTTATCAACGCATCTTCATTTCCCATAAAATCGGGTATTAGCACTTCTACGCTGCATAGCGGGGAGGAAAGACGGATTTGTCTGATCGTCTCTGCGAAGATGGATGCCCCTCCGTCTGCTAGATCATCTCTAGCTACAGAGGTTACAACAACATGCTTCAGATCCATCTGAACAACTGCCTCCGCAACACGTACAGGCTCTTGAGCATCCAACTCAGTTGGTAAACCGGAGTTGACCGCACAGAATCGGCATGCTCTTGTACATATGCTGCCCAAGATCATGAACGTTGCTGTTCTACTCGCCCAGCATTCATGGATATTCGGACACTTTGCCTCTTCACATACAGTATGTAATGTGCTGCTCCGCATAATTTCCTTGAGCTGCTTGAAATTATCACCTTTAGTTAATTTTATCTTAAGCCAATCTGGCTTTCTCTCTAATTGTTCGGTCGGCAATGCGATCTTCTCCTTCCGTTATTGGTTCGCTAAGGAAACCTGTCATATGTATTATATCATGAATGGTCAAACATTCCACATCGAGTCCCATTCTGTTATGATGTGGAGAGTATGCTTAAGATGATGAGGTGAACGTAATTTGAATCTAGAACATATTCTTCACAAGGTCAAAATGGGTGAACTAGAACCAGCAGAAGCATCCAAACAAATTAATACATTGTCATCATTGGGCGGAAGGGTAGCCGACCTTGGCTTCGCTCAGCTAGATCTTGATCGAGAAACACGAACAGGGTTCCCAGAGGTCATCTATGGTGAGAGCAAGACAGCGGAGCAAATCAGTTCGATCATCATCGAGATGAGAAAGTTTAATGATCGAGTAATTGCCACACGTGTAGATGCTAACAAAGCAGCTCAGGTGATGTTATCAATACCTGATCTAACTTATCATACTGAGGCAAGAACATTACTGTGGCTTAAACATACACCTACCATTACGGAACAGTCTTATATAGCTATAGTCTGTGCCGGAACCTCGGATGTACCTATAGCAGAAGAAGCTGCTATTATTGCGGAATGCATGAATTGCCGAATCGAACGAGTTTATGATGTTGGTGTAGCAGGTATACATCGTCTCTTTGCTCAGCTGCCTATGATCCGTGGGGCTGCTGCTGTCATTGTGGTAGCAGGTATGGAAGGTGCGTTAGCTAGTGTTCTTGGCGGCCTGGTTTCACGACCTGTAATCGCTGTTCCTACGAGCTTTGGATATGGAGCAAGCTTCCAAGGCTTATCTGCGCTATTATCCATGCTGAACGCTTGCTCTCCCGGTATTGTAGTTGTCAATATTGATAACGGCTTCGGTGCAGGATATTTTGCTGGAATGTTAATATCAAATCAAGGAAAATTGGAGTGATTATGAAGTGAGAATTTTATATATTGACTGTTTCTCGGGAATAAGCGGAGATATGACGATAGCTGCGTTAGTAGATGCGGGTGCGAACAAAGCTTACATCGAGCAACAATTACTTAAGATCGATTTGGAGCCATATACATTGGAGTGGAAAACGGTTGTCAAATGTGGGATCACCGCTCTCAAATTCAATGTGATCCCCAGTCCAGCTCATCCACCTGTACATCACCGACATTATAGTGCGATTGTGGATGCCATTCATAAGGCAGACTTTAATGAGAATGTAACTCGAATAAGCTTAGCCATCTTCAAGAAAATTGGATTAGCTGAAGCGAAAATTCACAATATCCCATTGGATAACGTACATTTTCACGAGGTGGGTGCTATCGATTCTATCGTGGATGTTGTAGGAACAGCATTAGCTTTGGATTCCTTGCAAATCGAGAAGGTCATTAGTGCACATGTGCCTCTTGGCTCAGGTAGCGTTGAATGCGATCACGGATTCTATCCCATACCAGCTCCTGCAACTTTAGAGATGATGAAGGGGCTACCTATCGCCCCGACCCCCTTCCTCAAGGAGATGACCACACCAACAGGTGCTGGCATTATCTCCACCTTGGCTGAAGAGTTCATGAGAGGCCTACCAACGATGGTAATTGAATCCATTGGTTATGGTGCAGGCACAAGAGATTTGCCACAGCATCCGAATGTGCTCAGAGTGATTGTGGGGGAAGCCGATGAGCAAGTGCAACAATGGCAGCTACCACATCCACATGCCCACGAGGATCACGTGAATCACGAGCAAGTTCATGAACATAGTCACAGTCATGAATATGAACACGGACATAAGCACATTCATGAGCACTCTCATAATCACGAGCATGGACACAGCCATGAGGACGGACACAAGCACAGTCACGAACATAATCACGAACATAACCACGAACATAACCAAGAGCATGATCATTCACATGAACATTCGCATATACCGAAGAGCCCAAGCGAACAAGCTGGGCACAAGCATTAGACACATTCAGAATCGAGTTTGCACACTGCAACTCAAAAATTGAGACTGTGGATTAATTCGCTTTGTCTCGTTACGAGTGAATAGATGGTTTGCCCAAGCTCAAACAGCTTGTTTTAAGTTCCTTGATTATATAAGAGATTAGAGGAATGGAACTTAAAGCCAAAACTCGCGGCAAACCATCTTTTCACTCTTCACTTTCCAAAATACGAATTAATCGACAATCTCGAATTTACCTTAGAGAGTTAACTTGATCTGATTGATGCAACGCTAGTCTACGTCAACACACTTTTGTTTCAGAAGTATTAGTATGATGTTAATGTCGGGAACCATCCCTTACAACCACCAATATCTTCCATTCGTGATATGATAGAGGTCATACTGTGCAGTTGAGCTATCGGTTACACCGTTAGCTTAGTTACACTAACCACGGTTTCCATGTGTTATGAATCAGTAATAACCTTTATTATTTCCCCCGTCTTTTTGTCAATATGGAGCCAAAGTAGTTCTGGCATGGAATTGGTTGGTGAAAAACGGACAATCCAGTAATTATCTTCTTCTTCAATCTTTACGATTCTCCAATGAGATGACTCGTTAGCTACATATTCCAATGCAATTTCTTCTGCTTTGTTCTTAGACACGGTAACCTCATTTAGCATATCTTTAGCGGTGTTAGCGGTGTTCACTTTGACATCTTCAGTATTTCCTTCAAATGAATCGGAAGGTTTTGTGCATCCAGCTAAAAATATTGAAAATAACACAAATACTATTATTGCTCGATTCATTAAATCCGCCCCTTTATCCTCAATAAATAGACGAGAAATACGGAGGCATTGTTGCACTATTCTCCCCGTTAACGTAGCGAGACTGCCCTTTATATTCGCGGCAGCCTCGTGGTGAAGTTTATTGAGCTCTCGTTTCCGTTCGTAAATGATAACCTCTTTAATCTCTATAAATAAGTTCTTTTAAACTTCTTTCATTGATTCCATTTTGAACAAACTGGAATCTTCTGTCCGTTAATCTTTGAACACGGTCAATTATTTGTCCTAAATGATACCCAGTGTGTTCAACCAAATGATAAATATCAAACATATCGAGGTTTTCCAGATCCTTGTTCCCTACTAAGTAATCAGACATAATTTCTCTCCAAGAATTAAAGCGGTCAGTAATAAATTGAATTAAGTCCGATGAGGATAGAACAGTTTCATCTGGAAAGTGATTCTCAATTCCACCCTCGACCTTCCCGCCATTTGAATATCTGATAATGTGTCTTTGAATGTGCTGTCCCACATGCAACACAATGCCCCCAATTGAATTAAGCGACTCTTTTTCATGTTTCCAAAGAACCTCTTTATCCACGCCATCCAAGGTTAATTTCAATTTAAGAAGATAGTGCTCGCACATTCTAAATATTGAAATACGCGTAAATTCATGTAGATGATTGTCCATCAACGCTGCCCCTTATTTTTTGAATTATTCATATTTATTCGACCTTCTTCTGAACTATCCTGCCCTGAACAGAGACTACCGTTAATGTCGGTAACCTCTTGTTGTTTAAGCTCTCATATCCGTTCAACGCCGCTGCTCGTTATTAGTGTCTTCATAAAGAAAATCAACATTTATGTTTAACAGTTTCTTCGCCTAACGATCAATTATACGTAACTTTTCCGCTCGTTTATCCGTCCAAGTAAATATAGAGCTCAGAGGAGGCAGGATCAATTGAAAGGTGCGATAGCAGTAGTTAGTTTACTTGTCATGATTGCAATCATGTCCAGCTGCACTAGCGGGGAGAGCAGCACCCCGGTCGAACAAGCATCCGGCGGCACGGATAAAGCTGTATCTGCCGCGACTTGTCAGGACCCGCCCCAAACGTTTACGTGGGATAAGAAGACGTATACGTTGAAAACCATTGGGGGAAAAGAGCTGGAGCCGGGTATGAAACTCGGCTACCTGGCCTGCGACAACGGCACATATACACAGCAGGCGGAAGGCGATAATGCGACCTTCAATATTTACACTTTTGAAAGCCCGCTGGAGAGCAGCGATCTCATCTATTTTGGAAAATGGGGACGCGCGTTATATACAGCCGAGTAAGAGAGATTGCAGTGGAACCAAGCTCTACTGCCCGTTAACTCAGCGAAGAACGATGGATCGGCTCCGTTGCTCTTCGCTGTACTAAAGTACTACGTTAGTTTAATTAATCTCAAATGGATATAGCACCATACTCGACTTGTTTAGACCTTTTCAAATCCATAATCCCTTTCAACCTTACAAACTCTTGTTTTATAAGTGAGATACCAATCAGATATACCTTTTCTTTGGGCGACTAAATGTCGTTCGTTTTGTTTCCATTTTTGTATAGCTTCGAGAGAATCCCAATAAGATACAGTAATACCTACACCTTCTCTAGCACTTTCTACTCCGAGAAATCCAGGTTGGACGGATGCAAGTTTCACCATTTCATCTGCCATTTCCGCATATTGGTTATCCCCATCTGTTCGTTCAGATGTAAAAATCACTGCATAATAAGGTGTTTGTGGTGTTTTAGCAATCTCACTCATGACTTTACCTCCGTTTTTTGGTTATTACTATATCAATATTAGTGCATGTAGTACCCTGATGTATAGCTTGTTAAACTAATCTGCCCGTTAGCTCAGTGCCCAACTCAGTCTTGTGGTGAATAAGTGGAATATACT